>JAFAPJ010000542.1 GCA_019247255.1 Methylobacteriaceae bacterium
CCGCTGCGCCTCGTCCTCGGCGGCTCGGAGCCGCGCCTCCGGCCAGGACGCCCCGCGATCGTAGCCTGCGAGCGCGTCTGCGAGGGCGGTCACGCCGAGGGCGGAATCCGCGATGATCCCGGCATGGGGCGCCAGCCGGTCCATCTCGGCCGCGTCGACGTCGACCCGCACGAGATGCGGCGGCGCGACGGGCTTCCGCACGAGCTGCATGTAGTTCGCCCAGCGCATGTAGGGCAGCTCGAGCCGGCTCCCGATCCCGATCAGGAGGTCGGCCTCGGCCCAGAGGGCGCGGGCCGCGCCGTAGGACGCCGCGAGCCGATGGTCGGCCGGGAGGATGCCGCGACCGCCCCGGAACGCGAAGACGGGCGCGTTCAGCGCCTCGGCGAGACGCCGGACCTCGGCGGGCGCGTGCTGGGCGCCGCTCCCCACCATGATCATCGGCCGCCGCGCCCCGGCGATCAGCCGGGCCGCCGTCGCAACCTCGGCGGGATCGGGCGAAGCCGGCGCGATCGGGTGCGGCTCCGTCGGGCCGACTTCTTCCGAGGTCGCCATCACGTCCCAGGCCATCTCGACCGCGACAGGACCCGGGCGGCCGGAGAGCATCTGCCGGAAAGCCTCGGCCATCACGGCCGGAGCATCGGCCGGGCTCTCGATCCGGGCCGCCCATTTCACGATGGAGCGCAGGGTCGCGAGCTGGTCCGGCAGCTCGTGGAGATGCCCGCGGCCCTGTCCGATGAAGGCCGACGGTACCTGCCCGGTGATGCACAGGACCGGCGCGCAGCAGCCGGCCGCCGTGCAGAGCGCCGCGGTCGCGTTCAGCACGCCCGGCCCCGGCACGACCGCGAACACGCCGGGCCGACCCGTCGAGCGCGCGTAGCCGAAGGCCATGTAGGCGCAGCCCTGCTCGTGGCGGGAGCCGATCGTCGCGATCCGGTCGCGCCGCGCATGGAGGGCGTCGAAGAGCGGGTAAATCTGCGCGCCGGGCAGCCCGAAGACCGTCTCGACACCATGCGCCACGAGCGCGTCGACGATCGCGGCCCCGCCGGTCATCGCGCGCAGCGCCTGCGTTCCGGCCGTCATGCCGACCTCCGCGCATCGGGCGCCGGGCCCGGAACCTCGTCCGCGACCGGGTTGACGAGACGGCCGAGCCCCGTCGCTTCCACCTCCACGACGTCGCCGGGGGCGAGGAAGACCGGCGGGTCGAGCCGGGCGCCGGATCCCGTGGGCGTGCCGGTGAGGATCACGTCTCCGGGCTCCAGCGTGCAGAAGGTCGACACGTATTCGAGGATGCGGCCGAAGGGGAACATCATCCGATCCGTCGTGTCCTCCTGCCGGACGGCCCCGTTGACGCGTGTGACGAGGCGGAACGGGCCCGTCCCGGCCTCGTCGAGCGTCGTGATCCAGGGCCCGAGCGAGCCCGAGCCCGGCCAGTTCTTGCCGGGCGTCACGTTGAACTTGCCGTGCCGCACCCAGTCCCGGATCGTGCCCTCGTTCGCGAGCGTGAAGCCGAGCACATGCTCCGTCCAGGCGGCGGCCGGAATGCGTCGCCCTGCCTTCCCGATCACGAGCGCGATCTCGCCCTCGTAATCGAGCTGGTGGCTCTCCGGCGGCCGCAGGAGCGGCTCGTCCGGCCCGACGAAACTTTCGGGGAAGCGGACGAAGAGGCTCGGGTATGCCGGCAGGTCGGAGGCGTCCCGGTACTCGGCGTTGCGGTCCGGGTAGTTCACCCCGACGCACAGGCACTTGCTGAAGGTGTCGAGCGGCTTTGCGAGCCGAACGTCGCCTGGCGCGTGGTCCGGCGGGGTCGATGCGAGGGCCCGCGCCGCGTCGGCCGCTCCGGCCGCGACGAGCCCGGCAAGCGAGCCGTGCGGCAGGTAATGCCCGAGATCGACGATCCCGTCGTCCCGGACGATCCCGTAGGATCGACGGCTCCCCCGGGTGACGAAGCTCGCGAGGCGCATGCCGCTCACCCGAAATGGCAGGAGACGGTGCCGAAGGACCCGTAATCGGCCACGACCGTGTCGCCCGGGCCGACCTCGACCGGGCGGATGAAGGAGCCGGCGAGCACGACCTCGCCGGCCGCGATGGTCTCGCCCGCCTGGCCCAGCCGGTTCGCGAGCCAGGCGACCGAGCTCGCCGGATGATTGAGGACGCCCGCCGCGAGGCCGGTCTCCTCCACGGCCCCGTTCTTCAGGCAGATCGCGCCGACCCAGCGCGGGTCGTGATCGCCCGGGCGGAAGGGGCGCCCGCCCGTGACGATCCCGGCATTGGCGGCGTTGTCCGCGACCGTGTCGACGACGCGACGGGCCGCCCCCGTTTCCGGGTCGACCCGGAAGATGCGGGTGTCCAGGATCTCGAGCGCCGGCATGATCCAGGCGGTCGCGTCGAGGACGTCGGTGAGCGTGCAGCCGGGGCCGGCGAGCGGCTTGCCGAGCACGAAAGCGAGCTCCGCCTCGACCCTGAGCCCGATGAAGCGGCCGGTCGGCACGACGCCACCGTCGGCGAACACCATGTCGTCGAGGAGGATGCCCGAATCTGGCTCGTCGATCCCGACCGCCGCCTGCATGGCCTTCGAGGTGAGCCCGATCTTGCGGCCGATCGACCGCCGGCCGCGCGTCTGCTTGAGCGCCATCCAGGCCGCCTGCACCCGGTAGGCGTCGGCGAGCGTCGCGGCAGGATGCGCGAGCGAGAGCGCGCGGGTCTGGCGCCGCGTGCGCTCGGCCTCGTCGAGGCGGCCCGCGAAGGCCGCGACCTCGGCGTCGGTGAGACCGCTCTCGCTCATGCGGCGACGATCGGCGAAGCCGCGTAGGACGGCTCGCGCACGGGGGTGTCGGCGAAGAGCGTGCCCTCCTCGAACCAGCTCCTGGGGGCCGGCGCGCCCCAGAGCGTCTGGCGTTGCGGGTCGCGCAGGTCCCAGCGGATCGGCTCGTGGTCGGGGTCGATCGTCTGGTAGTCGGAGCAGTAGATCTCGATCCGGTGCCCGTCCGGATCGCGGATATAGAGAAAGAAGGCGTTCGAGATGCCGTGGCGGCCGGGACCGCGCTCGATCTGCGCGACGTAGCCGGTGGTCGCCATGAGATCCAAGAGGTCGATGATGTTCATCGGGTGCGAGACCCAGAAGGCGACGTGGTGCAGCCGCGGGCCGAGCCCGTGCGTGAAGGCCATGTCGTGGACGCCGCCCTTCCTGTGCATCCAGGCCGCCCAGAGCCGGGTCCGGTCCTCGTTCTCCGTATATTCCGTCACCCGGAAGCCGAGCGCGGTATAGAACGCGACGGAGGCGTCGACGTCGTCCGAGAAGCAGTTGAAGTGGTCGATCCGGAGCGGCTTCACGCCCCGGTAGAGCGCGTAGCGCTGATGGATCGAGGGCAGCTTCGCCATGGCGAAATAGAATTCGAGCGGCACGCCGAGCGGGTCGCGGGCAAGGAGCGTCCGGCCCTGATGCGGCCGCTCGACGAAGGCGGCCGGCAGGCCGCGGGCGCGGAAGAAGGCCTGGGCGCGGTCGAGATCCTCCTCGGCGAAGACCTTGAAGCCGAGGACCCGCGCGGCCGGCTCCCGGCCCTTCTCGAGCACGACGCAATGGTGGCCGCGCTCCTCCATGGCCCGGAGATAGAGGCGTCCGTCCTCCTCGCCCGTGACCTGCAGGCCCAGCGTCTCGGCCCAGAAGGCGCGGGCGCGGGAGAGGTCGGTCACGGTCAGCACGACGTGGTTCAGCCGCACGACGTGGAAGGGCGGGTGAAGGACCGCGGGTGGGATCGGCACGGGCGCGACCTCCTCAGGCGCCGATCCGCGGCACCGCGTGGCTGCCGAAAGCGATCGCGACGTTCTTCGTCTCCATGTAGAAGTCGAAGGAATAGTCGCCGCCGTCGCGGCCGATGCCGGAGCTCTTCACCCCGCCGAACGGCGTCGGCAGGTAGCGGACATTCTCCGAATTGACCCAGATCATGCCGGCCTCGAGATCGCGGGCGACCCGATGCGCCCGGCCGACGTCGCGCGTCCAGAGGTAGCCGGCGAGGCCGTAGCGGACGTCGTTAGCGATCCGGATCGCGTCCGCCTCGTCCTCGAACGGGATCATCGTGAGCACCGGCCCGAAGATCTCCTCCTGGGCGATCCGCATGGAGGAGGCGGCGTCGAGATAGAGCGTCGGCTCGACGTAGTTGCCTTCGCCGGACAGCGCCCGGCCGCCCCCGCAGGCGACGCGCGCGCCCTCGGCCGCCGCGAGCGCCGGGTAGGACAGGACCTTCTCGGCGTGGCGGGGATGGATGAGCGGCCCGAGCTCGGTCGCGGGGTCGAGCGGGTGGCCGACCCGGATGCGCCGGACGCGCTCGGCCGCCTTGGCGGCGAAGGCGTCGTAGATCGAGCGCTGGACGAGCGCCCGGGACGAGGAGGTGCAGCGCTCGCCGTTGAGCGAGTAGATCATGAACAGGACCGCATCGAGCGCGCGGTCGAGATCGGCATCGTCGAAGACGATCACGGGGTTCTTGCCGCCGAGCTCGAAATGAACGCGCTTCAGCGTCGGCGCGCCCTGCGCCATGATGTGCTGGCCGGTCGTTGTCTCGCCGACGAACGCGATGGCCTTGATCGCGGGGTGCTCGGTCAGGGCCTTGCCGGCATTCTCGCCGAGACCCTGGACGCAGTTCACGACCCCCGCCGGGAGGCCGTGCGCCCGGATCTTCTCGTCCATGATCTCGTGCAGGATCGTGGCCGAGAGCGGCGACCATTCGGCCGGCTTGTGGACGACCGTGCAGCCCGCCGCCAAGGCCGGCGCGATCTTCCAGGTCGAGAGCATGAAAGGCGTGTTCCAGGGCGTAATGACGCCCACGGGGCCGATCGGCTGGCGCAGGGTGTAGTTGAGGTGGTCGGTGTCGGGCAGCGAGAGGCCGTTCCCGGCCTCGGGCGCCCGGTCGGCAAAGAACCGGAAGTTCTCGGCGCCCCGCAAAGCCGCCTTCGCCATGTAGCGGATCGGCTGGCCGGTATCCGAGCTCTCGACGAGCGCGATCTCCTCCGCCCGGGCCTCGATCGCGTCGGCGATCGCGTGGAGAATCTTGCGCCTCTTGGCTCCTGGCACATTCCTCCAGGCCGGGAACGCGGCCGCGGCGGCTCGCGCCGCGCGGTCGATCTCGGCCGCGCCGCCCGCTGCGACCGTCGCCTGCTCGGCGTTGGTGGTCGGATCGAGCGAGGCGAAGGTCTCGCCCGACGCGGAGGGGACGCGCTCGCCGGCGATGCGGTGGAGAACCGGACCGTCCCGAAAGCGGGCGAGCGCCCGCTCGGCGCCCGCGAGGTTCGCGGCGAGCTTCGGATCGAACGGCGCATTCATGGGGAGATCCTCATGCGACGACGCCTTTGGCGCCGAGCCGCTCGTGCAGGTTGTTGCGCTTGAGGGAGGCCGCGGGGTCGATCTCCTCGACTTCCACGGACAGCGCGAGCCCGCGGGCCGCGAAGGCGTCGCGGGTCTCGGTCTCGAGAACGGCCATCAGGGCCTCGGCCACCCGCCGGCGGGTCGCGGCGTCGCGGCCCGCTCCGATCCTCACCCGGATCGCCACGAACCCGTGCTCGGGGTCGCCGTCCGCGACCGCGAAGACGTCCCGGCGCTCCGCCCGGGTGCGGAGCCCGCCGAGCGGGAACACGCCCGTCTCGAGCGCCGCGGCATGGAGCCCGTTCACGAGCCGTCGCGGGCTGATTGCGCCGTCGAGATTGGCCGAATACTCGACGATGATGTGCGGCACG
>JAFAPJ010000627.1 GCA_019247255.1 Methylobacteriaceae bacterium
TGAGCCGCCAGGCGAGCGCGCGGGCGTCGCGGTGGAATTGGTCCCAGGAGACCGGGAAGGCTTTCGAGCTCGGCTGCGCCATGACGACCTTCGGGTTCAGCCGCGGCTCATAGCGAGGTTGTGCCGCGAGCCCAAGCTCAACCCGGCCAGGCGAGCGGGTGCGAGACGAGCGCGCGGCGTCACGACCACTGCCTCGCCGGCCTCGACCCGCCGGGCAAGCTCGGTCAGCCGGTTTTTCGCGTCGCGGACGGTCACGTCGCTCATGGCCGCCTGGTAGCTACGTGTAGCGGTAGCAGCGAGACGAGCTCAGCCGGGAACCTATTCGCGGGGCCGACGCTTCGGCGCTTGCCTCCGCCCCTCGCGCGAGGCACCCCTCATGCGGCACGCGAGACCAGCGAATGCGGTTGATCCGGCTCTATGCCCGCGTCGTCGGGCAGCTCGGCCCCGATCTGAAGCTCGGGGGATTGCTCGCGCTTGCCAATATCGGGCTCGCCATCGCGAGCTTCGCGGAGCCCATCCTGTTCGGACGCATCATCGATCGGCTCACCATGGGCGGCCAGGGCCGGGCGGACGTGACCTTCACGGATCTTCTTCCCCTGATCATCGCCTGGATCGCCTTCGGGCTCTTCACGATCGGCGCCGGCGTGCTCGTGGGGTTGACGGCCGACCGCCTCTCGCACCGGCGACGGCTCGCGGTCGTCGCGAACTACTTCGAGCACGTGCTCGAGCTCCCGCTCGCCTTCCACACCTCGACCCATTCGGGGCGCGTGCTCAAGGTGATGCTCGAGGGCTCGAACGGGATGGGCTGGCTCTGGCTCGGCTTCTTTCGGGAGCATTTCGCCGCGCTGGTCTCGCTCGGCGTGCTCCTTCCGCTGACGGTCTTCCTGAACTGGCGGCTTGGCGTGCTGCTCGTCATCCTGGTCGCGCTGTTCACGGCGCTCACCGCCTACGTGATCCGCAAGACCGAAACGCTTCAGGGCAGCGTCGAAAGCTACCATTCACGCCTCGCCGAGCAGGCATCCGACGCCCTCGGCAACGTGCCGGTCATCCAGTCCTTCACGCGCGCCGCGGCCGAGACGGGCGCGCTCCGCTCGACCATCCGCCAGCTCCTCAACGCGCAGACGCCCGTCCTGTCCTGGTGGGCGATGGCGAACATCGCGAGCCGGGCGGCCGCGACGCTGACGGTCACCTCGATCTTCCTTCTCGGCACCTGGCTTCACCTGCAAGGCTACGCGACCGTCGGCGACGTCGTGATGTTCATGTCGATCGCCACGATGCTGATCGGCCGCCTCGAGCAAGTGGTCGGCTTCATCAGCCAGCTTTTCCTGCAAGCTCCCAAGATGCGGGAATTCTTCGAGATTCTGGACACGGCGCCGGCCGTGCACGACCGGCCGGGCGCACTCAACGTCGATCGCTTCGCCGGGCGCGTCGACTTCGAGGGCGTGTCGTTCTCCTACGACGGCAAGCGCTCGGCGCTGACGGACGTCTCCTTCTCGGCCGAGCCCGGAACGACCGTCGCGCTCGTCGGCGCGACCGGGTCCGGCAAGTCGACGACGCTCGGCCTCCTTCATCGCGCCTTCGACCCGCAATCGGGCGCGATCCGGATCGACGGGCACGATATCCGCGACGTGTGCCTCGCGGCGCTCCGCCGCAACATCGGGGTCGTGTTCCAGGAGCCGATGCTGTTCGCGCGCTCGATCCGCGAGAACCTGCAGGTTGGCCGGCCGGACGCCAGCGAGGACGAGATGCGGGACGCGCTCGAGCGCGCTCAGGCGATCGAGTTCATCGCGCGGCAGACCGACGGCCTCGACTCGATCATCGGCGAGCGCGGCCGCTCGCTGTCCGGCGGCGAGCGCCAGCGGCTCTCCATCGCCCGCGCCCTCCTCAAGAACCCGCCGATCCTGGTGCTCGACGAGGCGACGAGCGCGCTCGACGCGGGGACGGAACGCAAGCTTCAAATTGCGCTCGAGGAGGTGATGCGCGGACGCACGACCTTCGTGATCGCCCATCGGCTGGCCACCATCCGCAACGCGGACAAGATCCTCGTTTTCGACGCCGGCCGGATCGTCGAGGCCGGCAGCTTCGAGGAGCTCGTGGCGAGGAACGGTCGCTTCGCCGAGCTTGCCCGGGCGCAGTTCATGGTCGGCGATCCCGAGCCGCAGCGTCCCACCCTGATCCGGCCGGCCCTCGCGGCCGTGGCCGAGTGATCAGCGGCCCGCCGTCCGCTCCTCGGACAGGAAGGCGCCGACCTCGCCGGCCTCGACCCCCTCAGCCACGAAGGCGCGGCCGATCCCGCGGACGAGGATGAAGGTCAGCCGGTCGGCCTTGACCTTCTTGTCCTGCGCCATCGCGGCGAGGAGCCCCTCGACGGGGCCGGCGCCGCCCGGGACGTCCGAAAGCCGTGTCGGCAGCCCGACGGCGGCGAGATGGGCCGCGACCCGCTCCGCCTCCGCGGGCGGGCAAAGGCCGAGCCGGGCGGAGAATCGGAACGCGAGGCAGAGCCCGATCGCCACGGCCTCGCCATGAACGAGCCGCGCTCCGTCATAGGCGACGACCCTCTCCAGCGCGTGGCCGAAGGTATGGCCGAGGTTGAGGAGGGCCCGGTCACCCTCCTCGCGCTCGTCGCGCATGACGATCGCGGCCTTCGCGGCGCAGCAGCGCGCGACGGCGGCGTCGCGCTCGGGCCCGCCCGCGAAGACCGCTCGCCAGCTCGCCTCGCACCAGGCGAAGAAGCCCGGGTCGTCGATGAGGCCGTATTTCGCGACCTCCGCGTAGCCGGCGCGCATCTCGCG
>JAFAPJ010000646.1 GCA_019247255.1 Methylobacteriaceae bacterium
TACGGGCGGGGGCAAACGGCCGGCGCCTACCTCGCCCGGCGGGCTGATCCAGCCTCGGGCTTCGGTGCCTCGGGGGCGCGGATCGATGTGTCCGCGATCCTGGCCGAGGCACGCCTCGCCGTCAGTTGACGGTTGATCATCGCGCGCCGTCCCCTCGAGCGGAATCAGGTACCGCGCCGCGATCGATGGAAACTCGCGAGCGACACGGTCTCGTCCATCTGCATGGACCCTGCATTCGTGACCGCGATCCGGCCCTCGCGGGCACGCCGGAACGCCGACAGGATTTTGCGCGCGGCGCCCCCGCGGGCCGGCAGGGTGATCAGGCAGCGGCTGCCCTCGTTGTCGAAGCCGCAATCGCGGTCGGTCAGGATCTGCGTGAAGATCGGCCGACGCTGCCTGTCCACCGCGACCGCCAGGACGGATCCCACGACTCCGGCTCGGCGCGTCTCGATCGTGACCGCTTCGCGGCCGACCGCGATGACGGCGTGCCGACCCGAAGGCTCGCCCGCCACGAGGCGCAGCGTGCCTGGCGGCTCGGCGCTCGCCGGCACCGTGAAGGCAAGCCACGCGAGGGTCGCGACGGCCTGGACGGGTCCGAGCCGGCCGGCCAGTGCCGGATGTCGTGATCGGGGGTGGCGGGTCATCGCGGCGTCTCCAGGTTGGTTGCGGGACGTCGGGTCGCCCCGCGGGGGGCGACCCGACGGGAGGCACTTTCAGTTGATGCGGTAGACGACCGGACAGTTCACGACGAAGCCGACGGCGCGGAGATCGCCGTTGTCGAGGCTCTTGATGAAGCCTTTCGCCGCCATGTCCTCGATCTGGAGCGCGTCGTTCATTCGCGAGCGGTAGCCGCGCTGGATCGCCTCGTCCGTCCATTTGGACGGGAAGAGCCGCCAGAGCGGGCTGTAATCGAGGTTAAAGAACGGAACGCCGCCGAGCACGTTGATCGGGCCGCGGCCATCGGAGAGCGCGCTGTCGAGCCCCTGACGCTGCGGGTTGTCGAGCCCCGTGGGACCGTTGGCGAAGACGTAGATCCGCTCGCCCGATTCGCCCGGCGTCGCGTCCTCGTGCGCGAAAGGGATGTCCTCCATCGCCGGCGCGTAGGTCGCCCCTTCGAGCGTCGCGACGAGCGGGTTGTTGGCCTCGGTCGAGAGGTACAGGATCGGGCGGCCGAAGGTCGTGCCGATCGTCAGCTCCAACGTAACCGTCCGCTCGCGCGGGCAGATCGCCACCACCTTGTCGTGGACCTTGGTCTTGTCGACGTTGGTGCCGTCGCACATGCGGTTGAGCTCGTCAGCCGGAACGTTGAAGGCCAGCATCGGCGCGTTGAACACCACGTCCTTGCCGGCATTGGTGACGCGCACCACCGGCGTGTAGTCGTTGTCGCCGACCGAGCCCGGCTGGAAGCTCTTGGGCGGGAAGAAGTTCGGAGCGTCGCCCGGCGCCACGGCCACCTTCGGCGCGAAATCGATCTTTCCTGCGCTGAACGTCCAGGTCGCGTCCTTCTGGATCTCCGCGGTGCGCTGGTTTCGACCGACCCAGGAATAGGCGAATTTCGGCGAGTAGTTCAGGCCGTGGAGGTTCGACAGGTTCTCGTCGGTCGAGTCGGTGAGCACGAACCAGACGGTCTCGCCCGTCGTCTTGAGACGGCCTTGGTAGAGCGGAAGCTTGGCTGTGCCCTTCACGAGGTCGACCTGGGCGGACTTCAGGAACAGGACCGGGCCGACGAAGGAAGGGTTGATCTCGGACGGCGAGGGTTGGGCCGCGATCAGCTTGAAGTCCGGCTGCAGGTAGGCGGGAGCCGGTCGCACCTCGGACAGCGGCGCGCCTTCGATCCCGCGATTCACGACCTCGGCCCAAGCTGAAAAGGTGAGGCACGGAGATAGGCACGCAGCCGCGGCCGCGGCGCGAATCCATCGAACACGATCCATTGTCAAATTCCTCGCCTGATTTGCGCGATCCCTCATTTAAGACAGAATCATGTATGATCTAGAATGTCTGTTCTCAAAAGATGATCGAGCTTCGTGCAAAACTCGACGATGAGCGCATGCTTATCTTCTACATTACTGCTCTGTTCGGCCCGTGCCTTGGGCGAAGGTCGTGAAGATTGGCCCTGAGGCGGCGAGCTCCCTTCGCCTTGTCGAGATGCGCGTGAAAGGGTCGCCTCGGGGCTGACCAGCCGGATCGAGACGCGAGCCGGTCGCGTCACGAGCGGTCGGACGCGACGAGCCCGGTGGCCGCCTCGGCGGGCGTGACCCCCGCCGCGCCGACCGGACGGGCCGGGCGATTTGAGCCCGCGAAGGCGAAGCCGGCCCCGATCAGGGCGAAGGTGACCGCGATGGCGATGGCGAGTAGGCGCATGGTGCTCCCTCTGGGGTGTCCCGGCCGGTCCCGCTCGAGACGGCGGGCGCGCTCTGCCGCGCCGTCGCGGGCCCTCGCATCCCCTGAACGGGGCAGCCGGCCTTTAACCGGCGAGCCCGCGAAGCGTCGCGCGGCAGCCCTCGTCCAGGATGCTCTCCACGCTCGTCTCGTCGGAGCTCGTGACGGCGACGAAGAAGCTGCCGGCGACTGTGCTCTCCTCGATGAGGAACACCTTCAAGCGCGCGAGCCCTTGACCCCCCTCCGGCGCCGTGAGCAGCAGCCGGAACAGATTGCCCTGGTCGAGCTCCGCCCGCGACACGCGCCGCCCGTCGTAGCGGTCGCCGTCCATCGGGTCCTGGAAGGCGAGCCAACCGTCAGCTGCCCGCCGGGCCTCGGCACGCAGCTGCGCGAGCTCGCGCGGATGCAGGCATTCGGCGTGAATGTGGAGCTGGTCCTGGCTGCGGGTCTCGGCCGAGTTGATGGCGAGCGCGACCGCGCGGAGCGGAACGCGTCCCCTCGACCCCTCCACGACGAAGCGGCGGGCCGCCAGCGCTTCCCGCCAGAACGCGCCCGCCGCATCCGCCAGGACCTCCGGGCTCTCGATCCCGGCGATGCGTGCGGTGGGGACGAGGACGATATGCGTGGCGCTGCCCGGCGCACGCAGGACCGTCATGCCCGGACCGCGCTCGCCCGGGAGCTCGACCTGAAGGCAGGGAAAGCCGATCCGGAAGACGCGCTGGTTCAGCTCGCAGGCCTGCACGACCCACCACAGGGCGCCCCGCGGCAGGCGCTCGCGCCGATAGGCCGTGCGGTAGGCGAGCGCGGCCGCGAGAAGCGCGGCGACCAGCACGACGAGGGTCACGACGGCCGCACGGCGGCGAAGGAGGCTCATCGGGGGCTCGTCGGGCGGCCTGGCGGCGAGGGGCGAATAGGCGGGGAGCGAGCGAAGGCGCCGCCGCGGCGCCGCAGGCTTAGCGTCACGAGAAATCGAGGTCGAGGCGCACGCTCAGGGGCGGCCGCTCCGAGAGCGCCGCCCTCCTGGGACCGCTATGCGGGGTCGCGACCATCTCGGGTCGCGACGGCTCGAGGTCGTCCGGCACGCCATCCGCGCCCCCTGGACGGGCTGGCGGCCGAGGCGGGGTGAGCCGAAGAGCCGCCGAGCCCGGCGTCAGGGTCTCGACCCGCGATCGCGCTCCGTCCTGACCGCGGAGGCGAGTGACC
>JAFAPJ010000681.1 GCA_019247255.1 Methylobacteriaceae bacterium
CGGCCTTCGCGATGGGCAAGTTTGCGCTGCGGGCGCTGGCGCAATGTCTCGCCCGCGAGCTCGCGCCGCAAGGCGTCCACGTCGCGCATTTCGTGATCGACGGCGGGATCGCGTCGAGCATGCGGAGCGATCGTCCGGCCGACGGAGCGGAGGACCGCTGGCTCGACCCGGACGCGATCGCCCGCGAATACCTCCACGTCCACCGCCAGCATCGCAGCGCCTGGACCTGGGAAGTCGAGCTCAGGCCGTGGGTGGAGAGGTTCTGAGCCGCCCGCTCACTCCAGCCACTTCTTGACCAGGCCCTCGTAGGTCCCGTTCTGCCGCGCGATGTGAAGCCAGGCGTCCACGAATTCCTTGAGCGCCACGTCGCGGGGCAGGAGATAGGCCTTCTCGGCGAAGTCGAAAGGCTGGTCCGGGTGCACCGCGCAGAGCACGCCCGGATGCAGCTTCTGCTGGTAGCGGGTCTCGGACGCGTCGGTCATCATCAGGTCGGCGCGGCCGCCCGCGACCTCCTCGAAGATCTTGGTGTTGTCCGGGAAGACGACGATTTCGGCCTGCTTGAGGTTGGCGCGCGCAAAGCGCTCGTTCGTCCCGCCCGGATTGACCACGGCCTTGACGCCCGGCTTGTCGATATCGGCGATCGTCTGGAACTTGCCGACGTTCTCGCATTTCGTGATGGGCGTCTTGCCTTCGCGCAGATAGGGCGCCGAGAAGAACGCCTTCTTCTGCCGGTCGAGCGTGACCGAGATGCCCCCCATGGCGACGTCGAACTTGTCGGCCTCGAAATCGGCCATCAGGTTGGACCAGCTCGTCGGCACGAATTCCACCTTCACGCCGAGAGCCTTGCCGAGCTCGGTGGCGAGGTCGATGTCCATGCCCGAGAAGCCGCCCTTCTCCCGGTCGAGATAGGTGAACGGCTTGTAGTCGCCCGTCGAGCCGACCCGGATCACGCCCTTCTGGAGGATCGCGTCGAGCCGGGTCTGCGCGTCCGCGAAGGCCGGCGACACGACGGCGAGGGCGAGGGCGAGGCTGGCGAGCAGGCGTTTCATCCGAGGCGGTCTCCGGGCCGGTTGCAGGCGCCATCTTGCCCGCCGGGCCCGCCGACGCAATCGCGTGCGGCGCGGTCGCGGCTAGCGCAAGGCATGGCAAGCGGACCCAACGACGTCTCGAAACCAACGGGCGCCCGGGTCGGCCTGCGTTTCGGCGCGCCAGGCGAGACGGAAGCGGATCGGCTCCAGGTCGATCGGCGGCTCGGCCACGACCAGCCGGTCCGCATAAGCCGGTCCGGCGCGTCCGGGCAGCATCGCGAGCCGACGCTGGCCAATGATGAGCGGCGCGAGATCGACGGAGGGCGGCACGACCCGCGCGACGTGCCGCCGGCGGCCGAGCGCAGCGAGCGCCCGGTCAACCGCGTCATGAACGGGCGAGGGGGCCGGCGCGACAAGAACGTGGTCGAGCGCGCAGAAGCGCTCGAGCGACAGGGGGATGTCCTCGCGTGGCCCCAGCAACGCGACGAGACGGTCGGAGAAAGCGTGTCGCGAGCGCCAATGCGGCGCGAGGCGTTCTCCCGGGGCGATGGCCACGTCCCAGTCGCCGCCCGCCTCCGCGAGCCCACCCACCACCTCCAGCGCCACCGGGCCGGGCGCGTCGCCCAGCGCAGCGTCCAGTCTGGAGAGCAGCAGCGACTGGACGTAGCCGCTCGCAACGAGACGGAACCGGCGCGTGCCGGATGGCCAGCGAGGCCCTGAAAGGGCGTCCAGCGCCTCCAGGGCGGCCCTGACATGGACCGCGGCCGCCTCGGCCCGACGGGTCACGCGAAAGCTTGGGCCGTGGCCTGCGAAGAGCGGGTCCGCGAAATGCTCCCGGAGCCTGCGCACATGCCCGCTCATCGTGGGCTGGCTCACGCCCTCGCGCCGTGCTGCCGCCGAGACGCCGCGGGCATCCAGGATGGCCGCGAACGCACGCAGCAGCTTGGGATCGAGGTCGCCCATAGGCCGGACCCTATAGCGAGTATGGGCCCGAGCGAGCTAGGCGCGTGCCTGCGTAGGTGTGAGCGTCGATCTCGACACGGAGGCCGGGATGCTCACCACCGAGGACTTGCTGCGGCTCTTGCCCGGACGGACCTTGCACCACGAGCTCGCTCCTGGTTCGCCGCAGGGAGAAGGCTTGGCGCTCTTCCATTTCGGCGCGGACGGGCGCGCCGTCGCCAGATTGCCGGGCGGTCGGCTCATAAGCGGAGCCTATCGGATCCAGGACGACGCCTACGTGCTGGATTGGGATGGCGGATTGCAGAACAGCCGCTCGACCCTGACGCCTGACGAGAGCGGCCGCTACATATGCCGGAACGCCGAGACCGGCGCCGTCCGCTCGACCGTCGTCGACGTGGTGGACGGCGATCCGGCCGGTCTGAGCTCGGCGCGCTCGACTTCTCTCTAACCCGGTGACAGGAGCGCCTCGAGCGCGAGCTCGTAGGAGAGCACGCCGAACCCGGCGATGACGCCGCGCACGACGGGCGCGAGATGCGAGCGGTGCCGGAAGGGCTCGCGCGCATGCACGTTCGAGAGATGCACCTCGATCGCCTTGCAGCGCGACGCGGTGATCGCGTCCCGAAGCGCGATGGACGTGTGGGTGTAGGCGCCGGCGTTCAGGATTACGGCCTCGCCCGCCTGGCCGGCCTCCTGGATCCAGGTGACGAGCTCGCCCTCGTGGTTCGATTGCTGGAACAGGATCGCGGCCCGGTCGCCCGCGCGCGCGACGAGCCGGGCCTCGATGTCCGCGAGGGTCAGGGTCCCGTAGATGCCGGGCTCCCGGGTCCCGAGAAGGTTGAGGTTCGGCCCGTTGAGGACGTGGATGCGCAGGCTCACGAGGGCAGGCCCATCTCGGCCGCGGCCGGATTGACCCAGCGCGCGCCGCCGTCATGCGTGACGGCGCCGTACTCGGCGCCGCCGACGAGCCGGGCGTATTTGGCGAGGAGCCCGGCGCGATGGCGCGGGGCAGGCGGCGACCAGGCCGCGCGGCGCCGCTCCAGCTCGGCCGGCTCGACCAGGAGGTCGATGCGCCGAGCCGACCCGTCGATGCGGATCCGGTCGCCCGTCCGGACGAGGGCGAGCGGCCCGCCGGACGCGGCCTCGGGCGCGATATGGCCGATACAGAGGCCGCGAGTCGCGCCGGAGAAGCGGCCATCGGTCAGGAGCGCGACCTTCTCGCCCATCTTCTGGCCGTAGATCAGTGCCGTGACGCCCAGCATCTCCCGCATGCCGGGACCGCCGGCCGGCCCTTCGTAGCGCACGACCAGCACCTCGCCGGCCTCGTAGGCGCGGGCCCGGACGGCGCGGGCGCATTCCTCCTCGCTGTCGAAGACGCGGGCCGGGCCTTCGAAGACCGTGCCGGCGAGGCCTGCGACTTTCAGGAGCGCGCCGGCCGGGGCGAGCGAACCCTTGAGCACGACGAGCCCGCCGTCGGGGCGGATCGCGTTCTCGGCGCGGCGGATCACGGCGCCGTCGGGGTCGGGCGCGGCGCCGTGTTCCTCGGCGAGCGCCCGGCCCGTCACGGTCGGGGTCGTCCCGTCGATCGCACCTGCGCGGATCAGCTCGCGGATCACGACCGAGACGCCGCCGCGATCATGGACGTCCTTGGCGACGAAGCGGCCGCCCGGCCGCAGGTCGCCGATGAGCGGCGTTCGGGCGAAGACCGCCGCGACGTCGTCGATCGAGAAGCGGATCCCGGCCTCGTTCGCGATCGCCGGGATGTGCAGCGCCGCGTTCGTCGAGCCGCCGGTCGCCGCGACGATCGCGCAGGCGTTCTCGAGCGAGGTGCGGGTGACGAGGTCGCGCGGAAGCGGGCCGCCCCGGCGCAGGAGCTCCATGACGATCCGGCCCGCGCGCTTCGCGATCGCGAGCCGCTCGGCATGGACGCCGGGCACGAGCGACGAGTTTGGGACGGTGAGACCGAGCGCCTCGGCCACCATGGCCATCGTGTTCGCCGTGAACTGTCCGGCGCAGGCGCCGATCGTCGGCTTCGCGGCCCGCTCCATCCCGTCGAGCACGGACGGGTCGAGCGCGCCCGTCATCACGGTCCCGACCGCCTCGTACGCGTCGAGGACGGTCACGTCGCGGCCCTCGAACCGCCCGGGCAGCGCCGCGCCGCCGAAGAGGAATAACCCGGGCACGTTGCAGCGCACGATCCCCATCATCGCGCCGGGCAGGGTCTTGTCGCAGCCCCCGAAGGCGATCACGCCGTCATAGGCGTGACCGTGAACCACGGCCTCGATCGAGTCTGCGATGATCTCGCGGGATACGAGGGAATACTTCATGCCCTCGTGGTTCATGCCGATCCCGTCAGAGATCGAAATCGTCGTGAATTCGCGAGGCGTTCCGCCGGCTTCCTCAACTCCCGTCTTAGCGGCCTCGGCTTGCGGGCCGTGGGTCATGTTGCAGGGGGTGACGTCGCCCTTCATGGAGACGACGCCGATCATCGGCCGGGCGATCGCCTCGTCGTCGAGACCCATCGCGCGCATGAAGGCGCGATGCGGGGTGCGTTCGATCCCGAGCCGCGTGACGTCCGACCGCAATGCCACCCGCGCATCATCCTCGCCAGTCGGTCGCGAGAGGTAGCGGAGCGGGCCTGCGGCCGGCAAGGTGCGCCGGCATGAAGCTCATCGCCAATCTCTCGCTCCTCTTCACCGAGCGCCCGCTCGTCGAGCGGTTCGCGGCCGCCGCCCGCGCCGGCTTCGAGGGGGTCGAGATTCAGTTTCCCTACGACGTCCCGGCGGATGTGCTCCGGGCCGCGGCGGGGTCGCTGCCGATCGAGCTCATCAACGTCCGCTCGGCGCGGCCCGACGGCGTCGGCATCGCGACGGACGCGGGTGGTCGCGCGCTGTTCGCCGAGGAGCTCGACCGGACCTTGCGCTACGCGGAGACGCTCGGGGTCCGGAAGGTCAACGTCCTCGCCTGGGCGCCGCCGCCCGGCCAGTCGGAGAGCGAAACGGAGGCCGCGCTTGCCGGAAACGTCCGGCTCGCCGCCGAGCGCCTGAGCCCTCGCGGGATCGCGGTCGTGGTCGAATGCGTGAACCCGGTCGACGCGCCCGGCTTCTGGCTGCGCGACGTCGGGACGTCGCTCGGCTTCCTCGACAGGCTCGGGGACGACCGGGTGCGCTTTCAGCTCGATTTCTACCACATGGCCCGGACCGAGCCCGATCTCGTCGGGGCGATCGCCCGGGCCGGCCCGCGGATCGGCCATTTGCAGTTCGCGGACGCGCCGGGCCGGCACGAGCCCGGGACCGGCGCGATCCATTTCGGGTCGGCTTTCGCGGCGCTTCGGGCGGCGGGCTACAACGGCGCCGTCTCGGCCGAGTACCGGCCCGTTGGACGCACGGAGGACGGGCTCGGCTGGATGGCGGAGGTTCCGGCCTGGCTCGGCCGGGACCGGGCCTGACCGTCAGCGTGGCGGCGCGACCCGGATCGGCCCGAAGCGGCAGGAGCGCTGGTCGACCTCCGGGCAGGAGCGGAAACCCGAGAGGTCCTTCGTGAGGCAGATCCGCACCTCTTCCAGCGCGCCGCGGCGGCAGGAGACCGCCATCATGTCGGACCGCAGCCCCGGATTGACGGCCGCGAAGGCGCGCTCGATCGTCAGCGGTCGCGTCTCGGCTTCCTCCCCGAGCAACGCGAAGGGCTCCGGCACGACGACCTTCTCGCGCGCGGCCCGCACGGCCCGCAGGTAATCGGCGGGGCTCAGCCCGGAGCAGGTCCCGTGCTTGCGCCACTCGTAGCGGGCGAGGGCGAGTTCCGGCCAGATGCTCGCCGCCTCGTCGGACAGGGAGGCCGGCAGGCCGCGGCTGTCGCAATCCGACGGGTAGCCCCGCTCGTATTGCGGCCAGAGCCCGTGGACCACGAAGCCGAGCCGGCGTCCGGCCTGGCATTGGCTCGACCCGCGCGCCTCCCCGGTCGTCTCGCAGAAACCCGGCGACCAGGAGAGCGCCAGGACGTAGAAATCAAATCGGCCCGGCGTGCCAGGCGCTTGCGCTCCGGCCGGGGCCGCGACGGCGAAGAGCGCCGCGAGCGCGAGGAACCCCCGCCGCAGCGCACCCCTCACGGCCGTGCCATGCGGCAGGCTGGGCTGAAAGCGAGGTTGCGGTCGAGGCCGATGACGCAGAACTCGATGCCCCAACCGTTGCCGATGAAGTCGAGATCTTCCCGGACCGAGTAATCGATGCGGGTGCGCCGCCCGTCCGACACCGTCACGGTCGCCGTGCAGAAACGCCGCGGAATGGTGTCGAGGCCCCAGGGCCGCCAGGCGACCGGCTTGATCTGCTCGTATTCGCGGATGGTGAGGTCGGAGCGCCAGAACTTCGCTTCCTTCTCGGCGAAGTTCGTGGACACGCGGGACAGGACCGCCGGGTCGCCGCAGGTCGGCAGCTCGGCGACGTAGGGGAATTCGCGCTCTTCCGCCGGGGTCACCTCCCGGGCGGAGGCTGCGCCGGCGACGACGAGGGTGGACACGAGAAAAGCAGCGAGGCGGCCGCGCATGGAACCCGTCCGGACAAGGTTGCCTGACCCTGACGGAGCGCGGCGGCGCCGGTCAATGGCCCGGCCGCAACACTTGGCCCGCAACGCTGCGCGGGCGACGCATCAGACCTCGGTCGTTCCGGCGGCTTCCTGCGCCTTCAGCACGTCCGGGCGCGGCATGGAGACGATGCTGTAGCCGGAATCCACGTAATGGATCTCGCCCGTGACCCCGCCCGAGAGCGGCGACAGGAGATAGAGCGCCGACCCGCCGATCTCCTCGACCGTCACGGTTCGGCGCAGCGGCGCGTTGGCCCTCTGGAAGTTGTACATGAAGCGCGCGTCCACCACGCCCGCGCCCGCGATCGTCCGGACGGGTCCGGCGGAGATCGCGTTGACCCGGATCCCGTCCGGCCCGAGATCGGAAGCGAGGTAGCGGACCGAGGCCTCGAGCGCCGCCTTGGCGACCCCCATGACGTTGTAGTTCGGCATGACCCGGGTCGAGCCGCCATAGGTTAGGGTGAGGAGCGAACCGCCCGGCCGCATCCGCTTGGCCGCGCGCTGGGCGACCTCCGTGAAGGAGAAGCACGAGATCACGAGCGTGCGCGAGAAGTTCTCGCGGGTCGTGACGTCGAGGTAGCGGCCCTTGAGCTGCGTCTTGTCCGTGAAGCCGATCGCGTGGACCACGAAATCGAGCCCGTCCCAGCTCTCGTCGAGGCGGGCGAACACGGCGTCGAGGCTCGGCACGTCCTCGACGTCGCAGGGCAGGACGAGCTCGGCCCCGACCGAGCGGGCGAGCGGCGCGACGCGCTTTCCGAGCGCCTCCCCCTGATAGGTGAAGGCGAGCTCGGCGCCGTGCTCGGCTAGAACCTTCGCGATGCCCCAGGCGATCGAGTGATCGTTCGCGACCCCCATCACGAGGCCGCGCTTTCCCGTCATCAAACCTGCCACGTCGATCCTTTCGCGCGAGCCCGATCCTGCGTCCGACCGCGCTCAGGCGTCCACGTGCTTCATCACGATGGTCGCGTTCGTCCCGCCGAAGCCGAAGGAGTTCGACATCACGCAGCCGAGCCGCGCATCGTCGATCCGCTCGCGCACGATCGGCATGTCGGCGAAGGCGGGATCGAGCTCCTCGATGTTGGCGCCCTCGCAGATGAAGCCGTTGTTCATCATGAGGAGCGAGTAGATCGCCTCCTGCACGCCCGTCGCGCCGAGCGAATGGCCGGTCAGCGACTTCGTGGCGGCGATCGGCGGGCAGGCCTCGCCCGCTCCGAAGACGGTGCGGATCGCCTCGATCTCCTTCTCGTCGCCGACAGGCGTCGAGGTCGCGTGCGGGTTGATGTAGTCCACCTTCGGGCCGACGGTCGCGAGCGCCTGGCGCATGCAGCGCACCGCGCCCTCGCCGGAGGGCGCCACCATGTCGTAACCGTCCGAGGTCGCGCCGTAGCCGGCGATCTCGCCGTAGATACGGGCGCCGCGGGCGCGCGCATGCTCCAGCTCCTCGAGCACGAGGACGCCGGCGCCCCCCGCGATCACGAAGCCGTCTCGGCCCTTGTCGTAGGCACGCGAAGCGACGGCCGGGCGGTCATTGTAGCGCGACGACATCGCGCCCATCCCGTCGAACAGGACGGACAAGGTCCAGTCGAGCTCCTCGCAACCGCCCGCGAAGACGATGTCCTGCCGGCCGGCCCCGATCGTCTCGTAGGCGTTGCCGATGCAATGGTTCGACGTCGCGCAGGCGGACGAGATCGAATAGTTCACGCCCTTGATCTTGAACCAGGTCGCGAGCGTCGCGGACGCGGTCGAGGACATGGCCTTCGGGACGGCGAAAGGTCCGACGCGCTTCGGCCCCTTGGTCCGGGCGGTGTCGGCCGATTCGACGATGGTGCGGGTCGAGGGCCCGCCCGAGCCCATGATGATGCCCGTGCGCTCGTGCGAGACCTCGGTCTCCTCGAGGCCCGCGTCCCGGATCGCCTGATCCATCGCGACATGGTTCCAGCCCGTCCCGACCGCGTGGAAGCGCATAGCGCGCCGGTCCACGACCTCCTCGGGCTTCAGGGACGGCGCGCCGTGCACCTGGCAGCGAAAGCCGAGCTCGGCGTAATCCTCGGCGCGCACCACGCCCGAACGCGCTTCGCGCAGGGAAGCCAGCACTTCCTGCGTTGTGTTGCCGATGGATGAGACGATGCCCATCCCGGTCACGACGACGCGTCTCATCCTTGGCTCCTCGGGTCTCTCCGGCCTCCGTCAGGTAGGCGGGTGGGCCCTGGTTCTCAACCGGCCTTCTCAGCCGCCGGCGGGCTCGGTCGCGGGCTTGAACAGGCCGACCCGCAGGTCCTTCGCCTCATAGATGCGCCTGCCGTCGGCCTCGAGCCAGCCGTCCGCGATGCCGAGTACGAGCTTCGACTTGAAGACGCGCTTCAGCTCGACCCCGTAGACGACCTGCCGGACCTGCGGGAGCACCTGATCGACGAACTTCACCTCGCCGACGCCGAGCGCGCGGCCCCGGCCCGGAAGGCCGAGCCAGCCGAGGAAGAAGCCCACCATCTGCCAGAGCGCGTCGAGCCCGAGGCAGCCCGGCATCACCGGATCGCCCTTGAAGTGGCAGGGGAACAACCAGAGGTCCGGCCGCACCTCGAGCTCGGCCCGGACCTGGCCCTTGCCGTGAGCCCCTCCGTCCTCGCTGACGGAGGAGATCCGATCGAACATCAGCATCGGGGGCAGCGGCAGCTGGGCATTGCCGGATCCGAAGAGCTCGCCCCGCCCGCAGGCGAGGAGCTCCTCGTAGGTGAAGCTCGACTGACCGGCAATCTTGACCCGACACCTCCGCCCGCGCACACCCGGCTCGCGGCGGGTGCAGGTAGCATAGTGGCCAGGGCCATCAAAGGCTGGGGCGCGGCACCGGTGCGCCGATAAGGTCGTTTAGGCGGATCGGAGGCGCCGCGTCGCTCCGCGCCCGCGCCACCGGGCGGGCGCGAGACGGCCGAGCCAGCGCGCGCCGAGAAGCGTCGCGAGCCAGCCCGCGAGAAAACCCGCCCCGCCCGTGACGGCGCCCTCGACCGTCGCCGGCCAGGCCGGCTCGAAATCGAGGTAGGTCGCCCGCGCGAGCGTCGGATCCGCCTCGCGCATGAGCCAGACCCGTTCGAACGCGCCGGCCTGCGCCAAGTCGCGGCGCTGCCGCTCGAGATCGGCGAGGCGTTCGGCATGCCGCGCCTGAGCCTCGCCCTGGCGGCGCACGAGCGGGTCGCCGTCGGACGCCAGGCGCGACACCGCCTCCTCGCGCGACAGGCCGGAGGCCTGCGCGTCGCCGTCGAAACGCCCTACGACGGTGCGCATTTCGTCGATCGCGCCGCCGAGACGCTGGCGGTATTGCTGCGCGAATTCCGGCCCCTGCGAGGCGGCGAGGCCCGTGAACAGGCCGATCGCCAGGGCGAGCACCCGTCCGATCATCATCTCCTCCGCGGGGCGACAAGCTTCGCCGCCGGGCGGAGTTCCCTCAGGCCGAGAGCGTCAGGAGGCCCGCCTGTCCGTCGGCGCAGCCGAAGCCGAGGCGACCGCCGCGCTGGTCCCAGCCGAGGGCCGTGACCGCGCTCCCGGCCGTCGCACGCCGCACGAGAAGCTCGGCCCCGTCCTCGAACCGGACCGGGAGCACGCAGCCGTCCTCATAGCCGATCGCCAGCACGTTCACGTTCGGGTGGAAGGCGACGCGGGTGACCTTGGCATGGCGCAGCCCGCATTCGCGCGGCGCCTTGCCGGTCGGTCCCTCCTTGGAATCGAACGGCCAGACGATGGCCGCGTCCGCCCCCGAGGTCGCGAGCCAGGCGCCGCCGAAGGACCAGGACAGCGAGCGCGGCTTCGCCGCGTAGCCCGACATCCGCATGTGCCCGCGATCCGGCTGCAGGCGCCAGCCGTGGAGCGCGTTCTCCTGCATGGAGGTCACGAGAAAGCGGCCATCCGTCGACCAGGTCACGTCGAGATGCGAGCCCTTCCAGTCGAGCTTCTCGGGCGCCGCCTCGAGATTGGGGTACCAGAGCGTCGCGCCGCCATATTGGGCGAGGGCGAGGCGAAAGCCTTTCGGTGCGAAGGCGAGGCCGCGCGCGGTCGAGGGCGTGTCGAGCGATTTGGTGCGGCCCTTCTCGTCGCGAACCGTCACGCGCTTGCCCGTCGCGAAGGCGACGGCGCCGCCCGGATGGAGCGCGAGCGCATCGACCCAGCCGGACCCTTCGGCGAGCGCTGCCGGCTCGGCGCGGGCGTCGACCGCGACGACGCGGCCGTCATCCCCGCCGGTGACGAGCCGCTTGCCGTCGCCTGCCGCGACTAGGATCGCGCCCTCCGGATGAGCCGCGACGCGGCTCTCGGCCTCCCCGTCCGTCAGGAGGACGGCACCCTCGGCGAGCGCGAGCGCCGCGCGCGTGCCGAACCAGGTGAGCGCGACGACCTCCGACCCGGCCTCGACCTCGACGACCTGCTCGGCGAGCGAGGGGAGCGTCGCCGACATCAGGCCGCGCAGGCCAGGAAGCCGTCCCGGATCCGCCCCTCGTCGAGGTCGCGGCCGATGAACACGACGCGGCTCTCGCGCTTCTCGTCCGCCCGCCAATCGCGCTGGAGATCGCCGTCGAGGATCATGTGCACGCCCTGGAAGACGAAGCGTTTCGGCTCCTTCGGGAACGCCACGATGCCCTTGCAGCGCAGGATGTTCGGGCCCTCGCGCTGGGTCAGGTCCGAGATCCAGGGCATGAACTTGTCCGGGTTGACCTCGCCCGTCCGGAACGAGAAGGAGCGCATCTCCTCGTCGTGATGATGGTGGTGCCCTTCCTCGAGGAAGTCGGGCTCGACTTCCATGATCCGGTCGAGCTCGAAGGCGTTGCGGTCCAGGACCTCGCCGATCGGGATCTGGCAGTTGCGAGTCCGGTGGATCCGCGCGGTCGGGTTGATCGACCGGATGCGCGCCTCGACCTCAGCGAGCGCGGCCTCGTCCACGAGATCGACTTTGTTCAGGAGGATCACGTCCGCGAAGGCGATCTGGTTCTTCGCCTCGGGCGCGTCCCGCAGGCGCTCCGTCAGCCACTTCGCGTCCGCGACCGTCACGACCGCGTCGAGCCGGGCGCGGTCCGACACGTCCTGGTCCACGAAGAAGGTCTGGGCGACCGGCGCAGGATCGGCGAGGCCGGTCGTCTCCACGATGATCGCGTCGAACTTGCCGCGTCGGCGCATCAGCCCCTCGATGATGCGGATGAGGTCGCCTCGCACGGTGCAGCAGATGCAGCCGTTGTTCATCTCGAACACTTCCTCGTCGGCGCCGACCACCAGATCGTTGTCGATGCCGATCTCGCCAAACTCGTTGACGATGACGGCGAACTTCTGGCCGTGATCCTCGCTCAGGATGCGGTTGAGAAGCGTCGTCTTGCCGGCGCCGAGGTAGCCGGTGAG
>JAFAPJ010000218.1 GCA_019247255.1 Methylobacteriaceae bacterium
GCCAGGACCGCGACGGACGCGGCTACGTGAATATCCTGGCGGCCGACAAGCTGATGGCGAAGCCGCGTCTCTACGCGTCGTTCCTCGTCTGGATGCTGTCCGAGCTGTTCGAGACCCTGCCGGAGGTCGGCGACCTTGAGAAGCCGAAGCTCGTCTTCTTCTTCGACGAGGCGCATCTTCTGTTTAACGACGCGCCGAAGCCGCTGCTCGACGCCGTGCAGCAGGTCGTCCGCCTCATCCGCTCGAAGGGGGTCGGCGTCTATTTCGTGACGCAGAACCCGCTCGACGTGCCGGACACGGTGCTCGGGCAGCTCGGCAACAAGGTGCAGCACGCGCTCCGCGCCTTCACGCCGCGCGACCAGAAGGCCGTGCGGGCGGCCGCGGAGACGTTCCGGCAGAACCCGGCTTTCGACACCACGCAGGCCATCACCGAGCTCGCGGTCGGGGAGGCGCTCGTCTCGCTTCTCGCCGAAGGCGGCGTGCCGACGCTCGTCGAGCGCGCGCTGATCGCGCCCCCGACGGCGCGGGTCGGACCGCTGACCGCCGACGAGCGGCGCGAGGTGGTCGCAGGAAGCCCCATCCGCGGCAAGTACGACGACCCGGTCGATCGCGAGAGCGCCTACGAGATGCTGGCTCAGCGCAAAGGCCTTGACGAGGCGCCGGGGCAGGGCGCCGCGCAATCGGGCGGGCTCGGGGGCATCCTCGGCCGCATCACCGAGACCATCACGGGCGGCGGCGGAGGAGGGGCGGCCCCGCAGCCGTCCGGCCCGGTCCGCGGCGGCGGTCGCCAGCCGATGTCCATCACCGAGCTCGTGATCCGCTCGGCCGCCCAGAACATCGCGCGCTCGCTCGGGACCCAGCTCGCCCGGGAGGGCGGCAAGATCCTGCGCAACCAGCTGGGCGGTATCCTGGGCGGCGGGAGCGTGCGGGCGATGGGCGGCGCCGGCGGCTTCGGAGGCGGCCCTGCGGCCGGCGGCAGCCAGGACGACTTCCTGGGCAGCATGTCGGACATGCTGCAGAACCCCGGCGCGCGACGCTAGCGCTCCGGGGCCCGCGCGGTCGGGATCCTCGCCGGAGCGCGGGCGCATCGTGGCGTCCGGGCGCATCCGATCAGCCCCGCGCTTCCCGCGCCTGAGGCGGGCCGCACGCGGCTGGCTCCTCCGTATGGCCGCGCTCGGCCTCGTCTCCGCTCTCGCGGCCGCCGCCGTGGTCGGGCTCGTCCAGCCCCGCCCCGCCGAACGCGCTCCGGACGCGGCGCCGAAGGTGACCGCTCTCGCGCCGCCGTCGGAGCCCACGAAGGTGGACAGGCAGGCGGCCGCGGCGCCGGATCCCGCCGTCGCGCGCGAGCCCTACGAGATCGACCCGCCTTACGAGGTCGAGGACGGCGTCACCTTCGGCCCGGACAACGCCTTGAAGACGCGCCTCGCGGGGCTCGAGACCGTCGCCCGCAACGCAATCTGCCTCGATCGCGACTCTCTGCTCTGGGCCTGCGGACTGCAAGCCCGCGTGGCTCTCAACGGGCTGACGCGGCTGAAGCGGGTTTCCTGCCGCCCCGAAGGGGCGCCCACGGACGGCGTCGTGCCCGCCCGCTGCGAGGCCGAGCGGCGGGACCTCGGGGCGGAGCTGATCAAGCTCGGCTTCGCCCGGCCGGTCGGGGCCGATCCGCGGCTCGCTCGGCTCGCCGACGAGGCCCGGCGCGCCGGGCGCGGCGTGTGGAACGGCGGCTGGCGCATCAAGCCCTGACCGCGTCCGGGCCGGCGGTCCTCTCTCCGCGTCGCCGCACTGCAACACGGACGGGAGAACTCCCGCATACCGCCTCGAAGCCGATTGGTTCGCCGCCGCGATCGGGTATCTGGCGCGAGCACACGGAACGAGATGGGGCTGAGCGGGAGCATGGCGAGGATCGCGGCGCGGCTGGAGATGCTGATCGGGGATCTCGCGGCAACCCTTTGGCTGCTGCGCGCCTCCCGCGGCGGGCCGTTTCCGGTCGAGCCCGACGCCGGCACGCCGGAGGACGTCGAAGCGCCGCCGCCCCTGAAGCTGAGCTTCGAAGCGGGCTGGGGACGCCTCAAGCGCCGCTGATCCGGACAGGCTCAGTCCGGGCGGCCGGTGCCGGCTGAGGGGATCGAACCCCCGACCTTCGGTTTACAAAACCGCTGCACTACCGCTGTGCTAAGCCGGCGCCGCGCCCGTCGAGGTAGCAGCGGCGCACCTCTCCTTCAAGCAAGTCGGGCCCGCGGGACCTCCCAAGCGAAAAGCCCCGCGGGGGTGACCCGCGGGGCTTTCCGTGTCGCGCCGGACGTCGCGGTCAGGACCGGACGCCGTCCTCCGCATAGATGTCGCGGTGACGGGTCTCGGGCAGGAACAGAAGCCCGATCACGAAGGTGAAGAGCGCCACCACGATCGGATACCAGAGGCCCGAGAAGATGTTGCCCGAGGCCGCCACGATCGCGAAGGCGGTCGGAGGCAGGAAGCCGCCGAACCAGCCGTTGCCGATATGGTAGGGCAGCGACATGCCCGTGTAGCGGATCCGGGTCGGGAACAGCTCGACCAGGAGCGCCGCGATCGGGCCGTAAACCATCGTCACGTAAAGGACGAGGATGAACAGGAGCCCGATGGTCGTCAGGGCCCGTCCGTCCGCCAGGACCGCGCCCGGCGTCGGCGCCTTCAGGATCGTCGGGTCCCCGGCCTTCGGGTAGCCCGCGCCTTGAGCGGCCGCCACCACGGCGGCGCCCGTCTTGTCCGTGGTCGCGACGTCAGCGCCGTTGACCTTCGCGACGACCGGCGAACCGGCCGGACCGCTCGCGAGGTCGTAGTGCATGGAGTTCGACGCCAGGGTGCGGCGGATCACGTCGCAAGGGTTCGTGAAAACGCGCACGCCGACTGGATCGAACAGGAAGGAGCAGGTCGCCGGGTCGGCCGTGAGCTCGATCTTCACGTTCTCCGTTGCCGAGATCAGCTTCGGGTTCACGGTTTTGGCGATCATCCCGAAGAGCGGGAAGTAGGTGATCGCCGCGATGAGGCACCCGAACAGCAGGATCGGCTTGCGGCCGATCTTGTCCGAAAGCCAGCCGAAGAACACGAAGAACGGCGTGCCGAGCAGCAGCGCGAAGGTGATGACGAGGTTCGCCGTCGTGCCGTCGAGCTTGAGCGTCTGGGTGAGGAAGAACAGCGCGTAGAACTGCCCGGTGTACCAGACGACCGCCTGGCCCGCGGTGCCGCCGAGAAGCGCGATGAGCGCGATCTTGGCGTTGTCCCAGCGGCCGAACGCCTCCGTCAGCGGCGCCTTGGACTGCGTCCCCTCCTCCTTCATCTTTTTGAAGGCGGGCGACTCGTTGAGCTGCAGCCGGATCCAGACCGAGAAGGCGAGCAGGATGATCGAGAGCAGGAAGGGGATACGCCAGCCGTAGGAGGCGAAGGCTTCGGGCGTCATGTTGAGGCGCAGGGCCAGGATGACGAGGAGCGACAGGAACAGGCCGACCGTCGCGGTCGTCTGGATCCAGGACGTGTAGAAGCCGCGGCGGCTGTGCGGCGCGTGCTCGGCGACATAGGTCGCGGCGCCGCCATATTCGCCGCCGAGCGCGAGGCCCTGGAGCAAGCGGCAGACGATGAACGCCACGGGCGCGAGATAGCCGATCGTCTCGTAGCTGGGCAGCAGGCCGACCACGAAGGTCGCGAGACCCATGATCGTCATGGTGACCAGGAAGGTGTATTTCCGGCCGATCATGTCGCCGAGACGGCCGAAGACGAGCGCGCCGAAGGGGCGAACCGCGAAGCCCGCCGCGAAGCCGAACAGAACGAAGATGAACTTGGCCGTGTCGTTCGTGCCCGGGACGAAGTTCTGGCTGATATTCGCGGCGAGCGAGCCCGCGAGATAGAAGTCGTACCACTCGAAGACGGTGCCGGCCGAGGACGCGATGATGACCTTTCGCTCCTCGCCGCTCATCGGCCGAGCGGCATGATCTGCCGTCGGCGTCGCTGCGATCGCCATGGGTTTTCCTCCGCTTGCCGCGTCGCGCCGACGCCTTCCAGCGGGCCCCGGCCGGGACGCGAGCTCAGGATGAGGTACCGGCAGGGTCCAGGGCGGTCGATGCCCCCCGGTTCGCCAATTGGTCGTGCAACCTACGTCTAATCCGCGAGTTGCGATGACTCCCGCGGCTGCTCGGTGCTAGGGTCTGGCTCGAGGAGGCTGCACGCGTAAGGAGTCGTCCATGCGACGCGAGTTGTGCCGCCTGTCGGTTGTGGTCGCCCTCTCGGCTGGGCTCGCCGGGCTCGCGACCGAGGCTTCCGCCGCTTTTCGTGGTGGAGGATATCCGGTCGGGGGCGCCCGGCCCTACGCCTTCCGGCCTGTCCCGAGCGTGCGTGGCCCGCTCGGGCTGAGCCGTCCGGTGTTTCCCACCTGCAGCATCTCGGGGTGTCGGCAGGGTGCGCTGAGGTACTCGGGCTACCGCTACGGGAAGGACGGATACGGCAAGGGCTACGGGTACGGATTCGGCGACGGGTATGACGGCGATTACGGCGGCTATGGGGGGTACGGCGCGCCGGTCGATCCCGGTCCGGCGCCGCGCCCGGCGCCGCCGCCCTCGGCCGGGGTGAGCGGCATCCGCGACGCCGCGGTGCTGCCGCCCGCGATCTACGTGATCGGGGACGCCCGCCGCGCCCGAACCCGCGTCACACGCCCGTGACGGCTGGTCGCCCCGATCCGAGCGCGTAAAGCGCGATCGCAGCGGCGTTCGAGACGTTGAGGCTGCGGATCGCGCCCGGCATGTCGAGCCGGGCGACGACATCGCAGCACGCGCGGGTGCGCTGGCGCAGGCCCCGGCCCTCGGCGCCGAGGACGACGACGCGCGATGGCGCGGACGCGACGGATCCGAGGGGCACGTCCCCGTCCGAATCGAGGCCGATGCGCTGGAAGCCGGCTCGGCCGAGCGTTTCCAGCGCGTCGCCGAGATTGCGCACGGTCGCGAAGGGCACGTGCTCGAGCCCGCCCGAGGCGGATTTCGCGAGGACGCCGGTCGCGGCCGGGCTATGCCGCACGGTCGTAACGATCGCCGCGACCGCGAAGGCCGCCGCCGTGCGGACGATCGCGCCCACGTTATGGGGATCCGTGATCTGGTCGAGGGCGAGGACGAGCGAGCCCGCCGGAAGCGCCTCGAGGTCGATCGGCTCGAGCGGGTCGGCTTCGAGGTAGAGCCCCTGATGGACGGCGTCCGGCTCGAGAAGCCGGGTGATCTCGCCCGCCCCCACGATCTCCGGCGTCAGGGCAAGGTCCGCGATCTCCTCCGCGAGCCGCCGGGCCGCATTGTCGGTCGCGAGGAGGCGTCGCTTCGTGCGGCGGGGGTTGCGCAAGGCCTCGGCGACCGGGTGCCACCCGTAGAGGACCGCGAGGTCGAGCTCGCGCGGCGGTCCGCCGTGCTCCGGGCGGCGACCGCCTGACGGCCGCGCGGCTCGCTTCTGATCGGGGCGCTTCCAGTCGGCCGGCATGCCCGTCCATCGCGGGCGCGAGCGGCACTGTCCAGGGCCGACAGGGCGCGGCTTGCCTTTTGCCGGTGAATGGTCTGTTAGCCTCGGCGCAACGCTCTCGGCCGTACGGGCAGGGCCTGCCACGACGACCAACCCGACCGCGATGCGTCTCTCCCGCTACCTCCTCCCGATCCTGCGCGAAGCCCCCCGCGAGGCCGAGATCACCTCGCACCGGCTCATGCTGCGCGCCGGGCTCATCCGGCAGGAGGCGGCCGGCATCTATGCCTGGCTGCCGCTCGGGCTCCGGGTCCTGCGGCGCATCGAGGAGGTCATCCGCGAGGAGCAGAACCGCGCGGGCGCGATCGAGATCCTGATGCCGACGATCCAGTCGGCCGCGCTCTGGCGCGAAAGCGGGCGCTACGACGCCTACGGGAAGGAGATGCTGCGCATCAAGGACCGGCACGAGCGCGAGATGCTCTTCGGGCCGACCAACGAGGAGATGGTCACCGACATCTTCCGCGCCTATGTGAAGTCCTACAAGGACCTGCCCAAGAACCTCTACCAGATCTCGTGGAAGTTCCGGGACGAGGTGCGCCCGCGCTTCGGCACGATGCGCTCCCGTGAGTTCCTGATGAAGGACGCCTATTCCTTCGATTTTGATCAGGCCGGCGCCCGCCACGCCTATAACCGCATGTTCGTGGCCTACCTGCGCACCTTCGCGGGGCTGGGCCTGAA
>JAFAPJ010000119.1 GCA_019247255.1 Methylobacteriaceae bacterium
TGGCGACCGCCGGGGCGGGCCGGCGCGGCGGCACGACGTCGGGCCGCCCGGCCGCCGGCGCGGCAGGCGCCGGTTCGGCCTTCGCCTCGAGCGCGGAGGCTGCTTCGGCGGCGGCGGGCTTCGCCGAGACCGGCCGGGCCGCGGCGGCCTTCGGGACGACGGCGGCCTGCGGAGCCTGGGGCTGGCTCGTCTGGGTGACGAGCGCCGCGAGCGCGCCGGCCTCCATCGGGGCCTTGCCGGGTTCGGCCGGCTGGCTGAAGCCGCTCGCGTTCGTCGGAGAGGCGCCCGGGATGATGCGGACCGAGCTCCGGGCCGGCGCGATGGCCGGCACCCCGTCCTTGATCTCGGGATAATCGGTGCGGCCGATCACGATCTCGGCCTTGCGGCCGGCCTCGCGCTGCGGCGCGGGCGCCAGCACCGTCCACCCGGCATAGCCGGTCCCGGCGAGAACGCCGAGCGTCACGGTCGCCATGGCGGCCGCGCGGACGAGGCGCTTGCGGCGCCGGCCGACGGGCTCGCCGTTATCGTCCACGACCTGGAAGTCCGGCTCGAACTCGGGCTCTGGGCTGCGATCGGTCATGGACGCCATCCATCCGGACGAATCCGGCACGAAGATGTCGGCACGAATACGCGTGCCGTTCACTTACCGTAGAGCACGAAGACTAACGAAGCGTTGGTGATGCGGGAAGCCGGACCGTCGGCGGGGGTTGACCGCGCCGGGTCGAGCGGAAGCGCAGGTCCCGGCCCATGAGGTTCAGCGCGCAAGGCGAGGCGCGAAGCCGAGATGCGTGCCGGCATCGACCAGGAGGGTCTCCCCCGTCACGTGCCGCGCCGCCGGGGAGGCGAGAAACACCGTCGCCTCCGCCACGTCCTGCGCGGTCGAGGCGGCGCGCAGCGGCGTCGACGCGCGGACGCGTTCGCGCAGCTCCCTGACCTCGTCCTCCGTCTGCACCTTCCCGAACCACGGCGTGTCGATGAAGCCCGGACAGACCGCGTTCACGCGGATCTTCGGGCCGAGCGCCCGCGCCAAGGACAGCGTCATCGTGGTAAGCGCGCCCTTGGATGCGGCATAGGCGATCGACGAGCCGATGCCCGTCACGGCCGTGATCGAGCTCGTGTTGACGACCGCGGCGGCGACGCGCTCGCGTCCGCCGGCTTCGAGAAGCGATCGCGCGGCCCGCACCATCTGGTAGGCCCCCACGACGTTGACCCGGTAGACGTCCAGGAAGTCGTCGCCGGTCAGCGCGTCGAGATCCTCGTGCCGCGGGGCGAAGCGGGTGATCCCGGCATTGTTGAACAGGGCGTCGATCCGGCCGTACGGGGCGGCCGCTTCGGCGATCCGGCGGCAAGCGTCGTCGTCGCCCACGTCGGCCTGCACGAGCACGGCCTCGGCCCCCAGGGCGCGAACCTCGGCGGCCGTCTCCTCCGCCTCGGCGGCGGATCGGGCGAAGTTGACGACGACGGCCTTGGCGCCGCGCCGGGCGACCTCGACCGCGATCGCGCGCCCGAGCCCCGTCGAGGCGCCCGTCACCGTCACGACCCAGCCGTCGAAATCCCCCGCCATGGCCTGCCCCTGCGTCTCATTTTACGGATCACGGAACGTGATCGTCGATCGTCACGTGCAGGGCGCAGCGTCATCCGCAGCTGCGCCATGCCCGAACCGCCTGATCGGCCCGGGATCGGCCTAGGACTGGGCTAAGCCGCTCCCGCCACGAGCTCGCGGCCGATCACGAGCCGCTGCACGTCGCTCGTACCCTCGTAGATCTGGCAGACGCGCACGTCGCGATAGATCTGCTCGACACCGTAATCGGCGAGGTATCCGTAGCCGCCATGGATCTGGATGGCGTCCGAGCAGACGCCCTCGGCCATCTCGGACGCGAAGAGCTTCGCCATCGCGGCCTCCTTGAGGCAGGGCAGGCCCGCGTCGCGCAGGCGCGCCGCGTTGAGCACGAGGAGCCGGGCCGCCTCGATCCGGGTCGCCATGTCGGCGAGCCGGAAGCTGACGGCCTGGTGGTTGGCGATGGCGGTCCCGAAGGTCTGCCGCTCCGTCGCGTAGCGCAGGGCCGCCTCGAAGGCCGCCCGCGCCATCCCGACCGCCTGCGCGGCGATCCCGATGCGCCCGCCCTCGAGGTTCGAGAGCGCGATGCGGTAGCCCTGGCCCTCCTCTCCAAGCATGAGGTCCGGCGTCAGCTCGACCTCGTCGAGCACGATCTGGGCCGTGTCGGAGGCGCGCTGCCCGAGCTTATGCTCGAGCCGGGCGACCGCGTAGCCGGGCGTCGCGGTCGGGACCAGGAAGGCCGAGATGCCCTTCTTGCCCGCCTCGGGATCGGTCACCGCGAACACGATCGCGAGGTCGGCGCTCCGGCCGGAGGTGATGAACTGCTTCGTGCCGGAGAGCACCCACCGGTTGCCGGCCCGCCGCGCCCGGGTCTTCAGGGCCGAGGCGTCCGAGCCGGCGCCGGGCTCCGTCAGGCAGAAGGCCGCGACCTGCTCGCCCCGGGCGAGCGGCCGGAGGAAGCGCTGCTTCTGGTCTTCTGACCCGTAGCGCAGGATCGGCATGCAGCCGACCGAATTGTGGACGCTCATGACGGTCGAGACCGAGCCGTCGCCGGCCGCGACATCCTCGATCGCGAGCGCGTAGGCGACATGGTCGACCGCCGCCCCGTCGTACTCCTCCGGAACCAGCATTCCCATGAAGCCGAGCTCGCCCATGGCGCGGATCGCCTCGCGCGGAAACCGCGCCTCGCGGTCCCACTCGGCCGAGAACGGCTTCAGCCGCTCCTGCGCGAAGGCCCGTGCCGCTTCGCGGATCTGTTCCTGGTCGGGGGTGAGCATGGCGAGTCTCCAGACCGATCAGCGGGGCTGCATGCGCAGGGCGCCGTCGAGCCGGATCGTTTCCCCGTTGAGCATGGGGTTCGCCACGATCGCGAGCACGAGCGCGGCGTATTCCTCCGGCTTGCCCAGCCGTGACGGAAAGGGGACCGAGGCGCCGAGGCTGTCCTGCACCTCCTGC
>JAFAPJ010000123.1 GCA_019247255.1 Methylobacteriaceae bacterium
CCCTTATCCGACCTTCGCTGACGCGAAGCCCACCTTCTCCCCTCAGGGGTGAGGTCGCGCGGCGCCTTCGTACCCTCGGCGAAGTACCTGCTGCTGACTGAGAGAAGGGCTGAGCGGGTCGTGAGCGTTCCCTCTCCCCCGGAGGGAGAGGGTGGTGGGCGGAGCCGACCGGGAGAGGGGGATGGAGAGAGCCTGGGGTCATTTTGCCCTCCATCCGACCTTCGATGGTACGAACGTCGCCCCGGCCCTCGAAGGGGCAGGCTCCTATCCTGGGGGAGAAGGCCAGCCCACCCCTCGCCGAGATGAGCGTGGTAGGATCGCGAAGATCGAGCGAGCCCGACCTCAATGCCCGAGCACAAGGTCCCGCTCGAGAAGCGCCGTTTCGCCAAAGATCAAAGGGCCATGCTGACCCGAGCCGAGGCTGCGCTGTGGACCGTACTGCGGGCCGGGCGGCTCAACGGCCTGAAGTTCAAGCGCCAAGTTCCGTTCGGCCGGTACGTCGCCGATTTTGCCTGCGCCGAGCACCGCCTCATCGTCGAGCTGGATGGTGAGCTCCACGGGACGGAGGAGCGAGCCCAGGCCGATTTTGAGCGGGATGCCTGGTTTCGCGAGCAGGGCTTCCGGACGCTCCGGCTGCCGAACGACCTCGTGCTCGGCGGGATCGAACTCGCGGCCGAGCAGATCCTTCAAGCGTGCTCATCCCCCTCTCCCGGCCGGCTCCGCCGGCCACCCTCTCCCTCCGAGGGAGAGGGGCGAGGCGGCAACCGCTCGCCTGGGTCCGGCTAGCCACGGCGAGCGAACCGCCCTCGCCCGCCCCCGTTCAGCATACCCCTTCAGCATACGGCCGAGGTTGCATGGCGGCGGGCGGAGCGAACCGCTAGCGTCGCCAGGCGTTGAAGCGCGTCGACAGGGAGAACCAACAAATGAAGGCGTTTTGGGCGATGGCGGCGCTGGGCCTCGGCCTCATGGGCGCGGTGACCCCCGCCCCGGCTCAGTATCCGGGCGATTACGGCTACCGGGAGCGTCCCGATTACGACCGCCGCGACTATCGCGAGCGTCGCGAGTACCGCGAGCGCGAGGAGTACGGCGAGCGCCGCCGCGAGCGCGGCTACGGGTTCAACGAGCGCGACTACCTGCGCTGCAATCCGGACGTGGCCCGGGCGGTGCGGCGCGGCGAGGCCGAATCCGGCTACCAGCATTTCCAGCTCTTCGGCCGCCGCGAAGGCCGTCGCCTGAGCTGCTGACCGCCTGGACGGGGCGGCCGTCAGGCCGCCTCATCCAGCGCCTCGGACGGTGCGGCCTCGAGCTCCGCCTCCTCGGCCTCGAGCTCAGACGCCTGTGCCGCGCTGAGCCCGAACCGCGCCGCGACGTCCGGCGCGTAGCGCAGAAGGTCGGGCCGGAGCTTCAGGAGCGCGAGGTCCTTCGCCTTGCTCTCCAGCATGACGTCGAAGACGAGGCTCTCGGCGTCCCGCATGAAGCGGACGAACTCGAACGGGTTCACGAAATCCGCGTGGCCGGTCCAGACCGGCGGCAGCAGCACCGTCTTCTTCTTCTTCGTCTTGCGGTCGAGCCGCTTGAGCTCACGGAGCTCGGTCCGCGGCGAGGAATAGTGGATCTTCGGCCGTACGTCGTCCGGCCAGGTCGCGAGGATGCGCCGGAGCGTGTCGACCATGTCGAGCCGCTCGGGGTTCAGGCACCAGAAATGCTGGTAGTCGAAGATGAGCCTGACGCCCGTGCGCTCGTGGATCCACAACACGTCGGCGGCCGAGAAGCGCAGGTCGTCATGCTCGAGGACGAGCCGCCGCCGCACCGGCTCCGGCAGGGTCGGCCAGGTCTCGGCCCAGCGCGCCCGGCTCATCTCGGCGTCGCCGTAGACCCCGCCGACATGGGTCACGAGCACAGCCTCGGGCCCCAGCCCCATCCGGTCCAGCATCTCGGCCTGCGAGACGAGGTCCCAGATGCTCTTGCGCGTCAGCTCCGGGTCCGGGCTGTTCAGGAGCACGAATTGCGAGGGGTGGAAGGACAGCCGGATGCCGAGCCGGCGCGCCTTGGCGCCGATCGCCGCGAGCTCGGCGTCGCTCTCGGCCACCATGCCGTGGAATTGCGGCATGTCGGGATGGGTCGCGTAAGGCGCGAGGTCGGACGACATGCGGTAGAGCCCGACGCCGTGCTTGGCGACGTAGTCGAGGATCCCGTCCAGGTACTCGAGCGAGACCTTGAGATGCGGTCCCTTCTGCCAGCGGCGGGTGTCGTTGCTCTTGAGGTCCGGCTTCCCCATGACCTTCACGGGGAAGCCGAGGCGCAGGACGGGCGAGGATGGGATGTCGGGGCTCATCCGCTCCTAACGAGCGAGAGCCTCCGGCGTTCTCTCGCCCGCGCGACGATCGCGGTCAGATCGTGAGCGTGCCGGCCTTGGCGGCTTCGTAGCGCTCGGCGACCTTCGGCCAGTTCACGACGTTCCACCAGGCCTTCAGGTAGTCCGGCCGGCGGTTGTTGTACTTGAGGTAATAGGCGTGCTCCCAGACGTCGTTGCCGAGGAGGACGCGGCCGCCGTCCATGAGCGGCGTGTCCTGGTTCGGGCGCGTGACGAGCGCGAGCTTGCCCGCGCGGTCGACGGTCACGAAGACCCAGCCCGAGCCGAAGACGCGCCCGCCGGCGGCGTTGAAATCCTCCATCAGCTTCGCGGTGCCGCCGAGGTCGCGGTCGATCGCGGCTTTCAGCTCGCCCGCGGGCTCGCCGCCCGTGCCGCCCATGATCTGCCAGAACATCGTGTGGTTCGCGTGCCCGCCGCCATTGTTGCGAACCGCCGTGCGCACGCTCTCCGGCACCTCCGCGAGCTTCGCCAGAATGTCGGTCAGCGGCAGCTTCGCGAGCTCGCCATGATCCTTCAGCAACGTATTCAGGTTGTTCACGTAGGCCGCATGGTGGCGGTCGTGGTGCAGCTCCATGGTCATGGCGTCGATATGCGGCTCGTTCTTGGCGGCCGGATAGGGCAGCGGGTCGAGCTT
>JAFAPJ010000130.1 GCA_019247255.1 Methylobacteriaceae bacterium
GAGCAGTGCTCGTTCCACATGGCGGAGACGATGCCGAGCTCGACGATCGTCGGCTCGCGCCCGCCGATGAGGCCCTTGAAGCGCCCGTACTCCTCCGGCGTGAGGCCATGCTCGCGCACGAGTTCCGGGGTGATCGCAACAGGCTCCACGTCCGCGTCCAGGTCTCACTTGTCGGGGGTCGGCCGCGACTTAGCGAGTGCGGCCCCGCCTGGCAATTCGCCCCTCCTGTCCCGCTTTGGCACGTCCGGGCGTGGCATGCGGATCGCGCCAAGATCCCCGCCGGAGCGTTTCGCCGGCGCGGGGACGGGCGATGCGGACCATCAAGCGTTTCGGAATGGATCGGCGGGGCGCGGTGGCCCCGATCTTCGGCCTCATGCTCCTGCCGCTGATCGGCCTGGCGGGGGCCGCCGTCGATTACGGCCGGGCCGCCGACACTCAGGCCGCTCTGATGCGGGCCATCGACGCGACCGCGCTCCTCCTCGTCAAGCAGCCGCGCACGACGGACGCCGGCACGCTCAACCGGATCGCCCAGCGCGCCTTCCCGGGCTTCCTGGAGACCAAGTTCGCAGCCGAGCTCAGCTCGGTCACCGTGACGCGGACCGATCGCGACGTCACGGTCTCGGCCGCGGGACGCGTGCCGAACGCCTTCATGCAGCTTTTCCGCAAGCCGGAGACGCCCATCGCCGCGACCGCGACGGCCGCCTGGAGCGAGACCCGGATCGAGATCGCGCTCGTCCTCGACAACACGGGATCGATGGCCGACCTGATCGGCGGCCAGCGCAAGATCGACGCCCTGAAGCGCGCCGCGACCGATCTCATCTCGGACCTGCAGACCTACGCGACCGACACGAACGCGGTCAGGGTCTCGATCGTGCCCTTCGACACGGAGGTGCGGATCGATCCGAACCTGTATCGCAACGCAAGCTGGATTGACTGGGCCTCGCTCACGGGCGGCGCCACGGCTGCCACCTGGACGGGCTACCTCGTCGACCGGCCGCAGCCCTACAACATCCAGAACGATGCGCCCGTCCTGGCGATCCGGCCGACCCTCTACCCGCCGCTTCCGAACGGCGGCTCGGCCTATGGCGGGCTGACCATCGCGTCGGTCCGGCCGATGACCTCGCTCGCGACCTCCGCGCTCGACGTGAAGGCCGCGATCCAGTCGATGCAGCCGCGCGGCAACACGAACATCAGCCTCGGGATGAGCTGGGGCACGGCGACGCTGACGGGAAGCGTCCCGCTCGGCGGGCCGTCGGTCAACGACACGCGCACCCTGAAGCGGTTCATCGTCCTCCTGACGGATGGCGACAACACGGCGGGCTGGCGAAACGGCGCGCCGACGAGCAACGTCGGCTATCTCGACAGCCAGACGCAGCTCGCCTGCCAGACGGCGCGCGCCAACGCCGAGGTGTTCACCATCCGGCTCCTCGCCGGCAACGTGAACCTGCTGCGGGGCTGCGCCTCGAAGCCCGAGAACTACTTCGACGTCCAGAACGGCGGGCAGCTGACGAACGCCTTCAAGAGCATCCTTAACGCGATCACCGGCACCCGCCTCACGAACTGAGGCGGCTCCCGCCGCCGCTTGCGGGCCAGGGAGGCGGGGGCCACATCCTCATCGCGGCGGGACAGACCCGCCGGAGACGAGGGTCCGACATGGCATCGCGCACGCAGCTCTTCGAGGACATCGCGGCTTCGGCCCCGAGCCGCGAGGACAGCCTGGCGCGACTCGACGCGCTCTCGCGCCTCCTCGACACGGCCTTCGTCCTGCCAGGCACGAAGTTCCGCTTCGGGGTCGACGGCCTGATCGGGCTCATTCCAGGCGTTGGGGACGCGATCTCGGCCGTCCTCTCAAGCTACATCATCTGGGAAGCGAAGCGTCTCGGATTGCCGCGCTGGAAGCTCGCCCGGATGGGCGCGAACGTCGCTCTCGACACCGCCGTCGGCGCCGTGCCGTTCCTCGGCGATCTGTTCGACATGGCCTTCAAGTCGAACCGGCGCAACCTGCGCATCATCCAGGACCACCTCGCCCGGGAGGGCGTGTTCCTGCGCCGCCGGCATGCCGTGCCGGACGTGGTCGAGGCCGAGTACCGGGTCGTGAGGGACCGCACGTGACGCGCATCCTGTGGGGCTTCGGCTGGGCGGGCGTCCTCGCCTGGTCGCTCGTCGCGGCCCTCGCCTACTGGTTCCTGGACGGCGCGACCTCGCTCGCGATGCGGCACGCCGACCTCCTGTCGACGGACCCCGACACGGTCGAGGTCCTGTTCGGCCTGTTCGGCTCCCTGCGGGCGCTCTCGACCTCAGCGATCCTGGTCGTCTGGGGCGTGGTCTCGCTCGCGATCCTGAGCGTGCCCTGGCTCTTCGACCGGCTTCTCGGCCGCGCGTCGCGGCCGCCCGAGGGCCGCCCGCGCGTGCGGCCGGACGGCGTGATCGACCTCGCGCCCAGCGAGTACAGCGCGGCCCCGTCCTCGATCCGCCCGTCCCGGACGGTGCCGGGCGTCGCCCCGCGGGGAATCGCGCCGCGGGGCACCGCGCCGGGGCCGTGACGGTCGCGCTCGCGCTCTACCAGCCCGACATTCCGCAGAACGCCGGCACGCTGATGCGGACGGCGGCCTGCCTCGGGGTCACGCTCCACCTGATCGAGCCCGCGGGCTTCGACAGCCAGGACCGCAACCTCCGGCGCGCCCGCCTCGACTACCTCGACGCGCTTGACCTCGTCCGCCATGTCTCCTTCGCGGCTTTCGAGACGTGGCGCCGCGAGACGGGGCGGCGCCTCGTCCTCGCAACGACCCGCGCCGAGACGCCGTACACGGCGCATCGCTTCGCGCCGGGCGAGGTGATCCTGCTCGGGC
>JAFAPJ010000141.1 GCA_019247255.1 Methylobacteriaceae bacterium
TGGCCATGAGCTCACCTGAGAGGGATCGGAACGGGGCGAGGAGCGCGCGGCCGGGCGTGAGCCCGGCGACCCGGCGCCTCTTATCGCGCTCTGTCGCGAGCGACTAGGCTCGGCCGCTCCCCCGAGGGGTGCGGCCTTGGACAGACCGGCCCAGCGGGCAACCCCTCGCGCGCCGGGCACGTTGCCTCCCGCGGTACGGAACCCGGGAGCAAGGCATGAAGGCGCTCGTTTGGCACGGCACGGCCGATGTCCGTTGCGACAGCGTCCCGGATCCCGAGATCGAGGACGGGCGCGACGCGATCATCAAGGTCACGAGCTGCGCGATCTGCGGTTCCGACCTCCACCTCTACGACCACTTCATGCCCACCATGAAGGAAGGCGACATACTCGGCCACGAGACGATGGGCGAGGTCGTGGAGGTCGGACGGGATAACAAGGTCCTGAAGCCCGGCGACCGGATCGTCGTGCCCTTCACGATCATCTGCGGGCAATGCGACCAGTGCCGGCGCGGCAACTTCTCGGTCTGCGAACGCTCGAACCGCAACAAGCACCTCGCCGACGCCGCCTTCGGGCACACGACCGCGGGACTCTTCGGCTACAGCCACCTCACGGGCGGCTATGCCGGCGGGCAGGCGGAGTACCTCCGCGTCCCCTTCGCGGACGCGACCCATATCCGGGTGCCGGACGGCCTGCCGGACGAGAAGCTCCTGTTCCTCTCCGACATCTTCCCGACCGGCTGGCAAGGCGCCGTCCAGTGCGACATCCAGCCAACCGACACGGTCGCGAGCTGGGGCTGCGGTCCGGTCGGCCAGATGGCGATCCGCTCCGCGATCCTGCTGGGCGCCAAGCAGGTGATCGCCATCGACCGGATCCCGGAGCGTCTCGCGATGGCCGAGGCCGCGGGCGCGATCACGATCGATTTCTCGAAGGAGAGCGTCGTCGAGCGGCTGAACGACCTGACGGACGGTCGGGGCCCGGACAAGTGCATTGATTCGGTCGGGCTCGAGGCCCATGCGACCTCGACCCTCGACGCCGTCTACGATCGTGCCAAGCAGGCCATGATGCTCGAGACCGACCGGGCCCATGTGCTGCGCGAGATGGCCTATGTCTGCCGGCCCGCGGGCGTGCTGTCCGTGCCCGGCGTCTATGGCGGGCTCATCGACAAGTTCCCGATGGGCATGATCATGAACAAGGGCCTGACGATCCGCACCGGACAGACGCATGTGAACCGGTGGACGGACGACCTCCTGCGCCGGATCGAGGAGGGGCAGATCGACCCCTCGTTCGTCATCACCCACAAGGTGAGCCTGGAGGACGGGCCCGCCATGTACAAGACCTTCCGCGACAAGCAGGACGGCTGCATCAAGGTCTTCATCCAGCCCTGAGGAGGACGCGATGACCTACGTCATGAACCGGCCCTCGCGCCGCGACTCACGTACGCCGAACGAGCGGCTCGCCCGGGGGCTCGGCTGGTTCTCGATCGCGCTCGGGATCGCGGAGCTCGCGATGCCCCGGGCCATCACCCGGGCGGTCGGCCTTCGCGGCCAGGAGCGCCTCGTCCAGGGCTACGGCGCCCGCGAGATCGCCACGGGCGTCGCGATCCTCATGAGCCACGACCCGACGCCCTGGATCTACGGACGGATCGGCGGAGACGTGCTCGACCTCGCGACGCTGGCGCAGGGTCTCGGCGAGGACAACCCGGACCGCGACGGCGCGGTCGCGGCCATGCTGGCGGTCGCCGGCGTGACGGCGCTCGACATGGTCTGCGCGGGTGGCCTCACCGCGCAGAAGCACGTCAGCGAGACGCCGTCGGTCAATTATTCGGACCGCAGCGGCTTCCCGCGAGGCCTCGAGGCGTCGCGCGGCGCGGCCCGCTCCTTCGAGGTGCCGCGCGATTTCCGGACGCCCGCGCCGCTGCGTCCCTACGCCAGCGCCGGAATGGCCTGACCTGGCTCAGGCCGCCATCCGGGTCGGCAGCTCGGGCGGGCCGGTGCGGGCCGTCTCGGCCGCAGGGGCCGGTTCCGAGCCCGGACGGTCGTTGATCGCCGGCTCGATCGCGACAGCGCGCGTGCGCAGGCCGATCCACGCCGCGTAGCTCGCGAGGAAGGCCAGGAAGCCCGCGAGATCGAGGGCGGAGAAGACCGTACCGG
>JAFAPJ010000133.1 GCA_019247255.1 Methylobacteriaceae bacterium
CGGCGTGTCGATCAGCGTGAAGCGGTGCGCGAGCCGCTCGCGCACGATGGAGAGCGGCAAGAACTGCGCGACGCGGGCCGGCTCGATCTCGCCCATCGGCATGACCTCGATCAGCGTCATGTCCATGCCGTTGCCATGCGCCCAGCGGAGCATCGGCTCGATCTCGTCCTCGTTCACGCCCTGAAGCGCGACCGCGTTGATCTTCACCCGGATGCCGGCGCGCTGCGCGGCCGCGATCCCGTCGAGCACGACCGAAAGGTCGCCTCGCCGGGTGATCCGCCGAAAGCGCTCCGGGTCGAGGCTGTCGAGCGAGACGTTGATCCGCCGGACGCCGCATGCGGCGAGCTCGTCGGCGAAGCGGGACAAGAGCGTGCCGTTCGTGGTGAGCGTGAGCTCGCCGAGGCGTCCGCTCGCGAGGTGGCGCGAGAGCGAGCGCACGAGCGCCATCACGTCGCGCCGCACGAGCGGCTCGCCGCCCGTGATGCGGATCTTGCGCACCCCGCGGTCGACGAAGGCCGAGCAGACCCGGTCGAGCTCCTCGAGCGTGAGGAGGTCGCGCTTCGGCAGGAAGGTCATCTCCTCCGCCATGCAATAGACACAGCGCAGGTCGCAGCGATCCGTCACCGAGACGCGGAGATACGTGACGGCACGGCCGAACGGGTCGACGAGCGCGGGCGTATCGGTCGGGCGCGGCGGGGAGATCGGGGCCGAGTAGGTCAAGGTGGCTCGGGGCTCGTACCAGCCTTATGTAAGCCGGTGCAAGGGCCGGTTCAAACGGAGGGTGTGAGGTGGGCGATCTCGGGGGCGCCTGGCCGACGGAGCTGCGGGTGGCGGCGGACCGGCGAACGCTCGCCGTCAGCTTCGACGACGGCGTCCGGTTCGCGATCTCGGCCGAGCTCCTGCGGGTCGAGAGCCCTTCAGCCGAGGTGCAGGGCCACGGCCCCGGCGAGAAGCGAACGCCGGCCGGCAAGGCGGGCGTGCGGATCAACACGATCGATCCCGTCGGCAACTACGCGGTCCGCATCGGCTTCGACGACGGCCACGCGACAGGCCTCTACGGCTGGGATTACCTCCGCCGCCTCGGCGAGCGCGCGGAGGAGCTGACCGACGCCTACCTCGACCGGCTGCGCGCCGCCGGGGCCTCGCGCGACGCGCCGGTGGCGGGACGGCGTTAGCGGATCACGACGACCCGGGTGCCCACCTTCACGCGCTCGTAGAGATCCACGACGTCGTCGTTGAGCATGCGGATGCAGCCGGACGAGACGGCCTGGCCGATCGTCTCCGGCTCGTTCGAGCCATGGATCCGATAGAGCGACGAGCCGAGATAGAGCGCGCGGGCGCCGAGGGGGTTATCCGGGCCGCCCTTCATGTGACGCGGCAGGTCGGGCCGGCGGCGGAGCATCTGGGCGGGCGGCGTCCAGGACGGCCATTCCGCCTTGCGGCTCACGGTCTTGGTGCCGGCCCAATCGAAGCCTGGACGGCCGACGCCGACGCCGTAGCGGACCGCCTGGCCGTTGCCGAGCACGTAATAGAGGCGGCGCTCGGAGGTCGACACGACGACCGTGCCGGGGGCGTAGCGGCCGTCATACTGGACGATCTCGCGCGGGATCGCGGTCGCCTGCGGCACGGTGCCGAACAACGGCGCGAGCGGCTGACGGGTGAGCGGATCGATCTCGTAGGCGGCGGCCGGCGCCGCCGCCGCGAAGGCGGTCAGGAGGCCGGCGAGAAGGGCGAAGCGGCGCATGGGATGCCTCTGGACGATGGGAGTCGACGCAAACACGTGAGAGCCCAGGTTCAGCCACAGGTCGGCCACAAAATCTAGGCCGAAAGCCCAGTCACCTTAATCGGTGACGAAGTGTGATCCTCGCGTCCTCGCGATCCTGAGCTGAGAGCTGTTTGCTCCGTTGCTTGACGCCACCCTGGCGCCTCCGTAAGACGCGCGCCTCAGGCGACGAGCCGGGCGCGTAGCTCAGCGGGAGAGCATTCGCTTCACACGCGAA
>JAFAPJ010000288.1 GCA_019247255.1 Methylobacteriaceae bacterium
CCGACGACGAGGTCCGGCTCGTAGCCCGTCTCGGCCAGGCGCTGGAGGGTCGCGGCGACGGCCGCGCCCCGCGCCGCCCGCATGGCGAACGAGCGCGCCAGCGGGTGCGTGCCCGCGAGCGCCGGCGGGCGGAAGGCGTAGCGCGCCGTCGGGACGATCTCGGGCCGGCGATTGCGCGCGTCCGTCAGGGCCCGGACATCGTGGCCGGCGCGGGCGAGCGCGCGAGCGACATGCACGAACTGGCCGGGGAAGTTCTGGTGGAGAAAGAGAACCCGCACGGGATCAGCGCCGATCGGTTTCGGCGGAAGGCGTCGAGCGGAAGCGGGGCGATGTCGGCAAGGCTGGCCTGATCGGGGCGTCGTCCCGCCGATCTGTGCGCCTTCGCCTCTAAGGTCCGGTTGAAGGCAGCCGACGATTTGACGCGAATTCGTCCGGAGAACGGCCGCGGCGGCGCGAGCCTGGTCCCCGGAGTTCAGAGGAGCTTGCGGTAGACCGTGAAGCCCGGATGGTCGGCGAGCGTGTCGTAGAGCGCGCGGGCGGTCGTGTTCCCGTCCTGCGTGTGCCAGTAGACGCGGCTCGCGCCTTGCCGGCGCGCCGCCTCGTAGACCGCCTCGATGAGCGCGCGCCCCACGCCTCGCCCCCGCGCCGCCTCCGCGGTGAACAGGTCCTGCAAGTAGCAGTAATCGCCGACCGTCCAGGTCGTGCGGTGGAAGAGGTAATGGACGATGCCGACGAGCTCACCGTCGAGCTCGGCCCCGAGCGCATGCATCGGCTCGGCCGGATCGAGCAGGCGGGACCAGGTCGTCGCGAACACCGCCGACGGGAGGCTCGTCCCGTAGAAGGCGAGATAGCCCGTCCAGAGCGGCTCCCAGGCGGCTCGGTCGCCGGGCGCGAGCGGCCGCACCGCCGCGGCCGCGGCGCTCGTCACGCCGGCTTGCCCGCGTCGCTTGCGGCGATCTTCGCCGACATGTCGACGACCAGGGTCTCGGCCGTCGTGCCCTTCACGAGCGCGATCCCGTGCTCGCAATCGCCGCGGTGGCGATAGCCTTCAGCCGAATCCGCGATGACGTCGCCGTTCGTCGTCCTCAGGCGCCAGCGCCAGTCGCCTGCATGGTCCTTGTAGAGCTCGAAGCGCATCGTCGCCTCACTCCTCGAAGTGGAACTTGCCCATGGCCCGGTGCTCGGCCTTGATCCGCCGCACGGTGCCGGTGGTCGAGCGATAGATGATGGTGTCGGTCTCCACGACCTCCCGGCCGAAGCGGACGCCGCTGAGCAGCGCACCGTCCGTGACGCCCGTCGCGGCCACCACGACGTCGCCGCTCGCGAGCTCGTTCAGCTCGTATTTCTTGTCGGGGTCGCTCACGCCCATCTGGGCGGCGCGCGCGCGCTTCTCCTCCGTGTCGAGGACGAGCCGGCCCTGCATGTGCCCGCCGATGCAGCGCAGCGCGCCCGCCGCGATGACGCCCTCGGGCGCCGCCCCGATGCCGAGATACATGTCGATGCCGGTCGTATCCGGCGTCGCCGTGTAGATCACGCCCGCGATGTCGCCGTCGGTGATGAGCCGGATCGCGGCGCCCGTCGCCCGGACACGACGGATCAGCTCCTCGTGGCGCGGACGCTCCATCACCAGCACCGTGATCTCGCCCGCCGGGACGCCCTTCGCGCGGGCGAGCGCCTGGATGTTGTCCTCCGGCGAGGCGTCGAGGTCGACGGTGCCGGGCGGGTAGCCGGGGCCGATCGCGATCTTGTTCATGTAGACGTCGGGCGCGGCCAAAAGCGTCCCTCCCTGCGCCAGCGCCATGACCGCGATCGAGCCCGGCATGTCCTTGGCGCAGAGCGTCGTGCCCTCGAGCGGGTCGACCGCGATGTCGACCTTCGGGCCTTTGCGGGTCCCGACCCGCTCGCCGATGAAGAGCATGGGAGCCTCGTCGCGCTCCCCCTCCCCGATCACGATCGTCCCGTCGATCGGCAGCGCGTTCAGCTCGCGGCGCATCGCGTCGACCGCCGCCTGGTCGGCCGCTTTCTCCTCCCCGCGCCCGCGCAGGCGGGCGGCCGCCACCGCGGCGCGCTCCGTCACGCGCACGAGCTCGAGCGTCAGGATGCGCTCGAAGACCTGTCCCGGACCGACGACGATATCCGTCATGTTCGCTATTCCCGTTCGATGCGGATGACCTGCGGGGCTTCCGACAGAAGGCCGTCAGCCTTGATCTTGTCGAGCGCGCCGCGGATCGCGGCTTCGCTCGCCGCGTAGGTGATAAGGACGAGCGGCACGGGCGCACCCGAGCGGCCGTGCGGATCGAGCGAGGCGCCGGGCCGGCGCTTCTGCAGGATCGATTCGATCGAGATGTTGGCCTCGGCCATGCGGGTGGCGACGCCCGCCGCGACGCCCGGCCGGTCATGGACCGTGAGGCGCATGTAATAGCCGCCCTCGTGCCGCTGCATCGGGGCACGCGCGCCCTTGTCGAGCCGGGCGACCGGCCGGCCGAAGGGCGGACGCACGATCCCGGAGGCGACGTCCGCGATATCGGCGACGACCGCGGACGCGGTCGCGCTCCCGCCCGCGCCCGGCCCGACGAGCGTGAGCTCGCCGACGGCGTCCGCGTCGATCGTGACCGCGTTCGTCACGCCCATCACCTGGGCGATCGCCGAGGAGCGCGGCACCATGGTGGGGTGGACGCGGCTCTCGATCCCGGTCGCGCTGCGCTCGGCGACGCCGAGGAGCTTGATCCGGTAGCCGAGCTCCGCCGCCATGCTGAGGTCGAGCGGGTCGATGGACGAGATGCCC
>JAFAPJ010000554.1 GCA_019247255.1 Methylobacteriaceae bacterium
CGGAAAGTAGCGCTCGAGCTCGCGCGCGAGATACGGGTCGTCCGGCACGCTCGAGGCGAGGAGCTCGTCGTGGAGCGCGAGCTTCGCGTAGGCGAGGAGCACCGCGAGCTCCGGCCGGGTCAGGCCTTCGCCGGCCTTGCGCCGCTCCTCGAGCCCGGCGTTGCGGGGCAGGAACTCGATCGCGCGGTCGAGCCGGCCCGCCCCCTCCAGCACCTGCATGAGCCGGCCGAGAAAGCCGAGATCGCCCGCGCCCCGGCGCTCGGCGAGCGAGAGCGCGAGCGTCTGCAGGTAGTTGTTGCGGAGCACGAGGCCCGCGACCTCGTCCGTCATGGAGGCGAGAAGCACGTTGCGGGCCTCGCGGGTCAGCCGGCCGTCGCGCTCGGGTGTCGCGAGCGCGATCTTGATGTTCACCTCGACGTCCGACGTGTTCACGCCGGCCGAGTTGTCGATCGCGTCCGTGTTGAGGCGCACGCCGCGCCGGGCGGCCTCGATCCGGCCGAGCTGTGTGACCCCGAGATTGGCGCCCTCGCCGACCACCTTGGCGCGGATCTCGGCGCCGGTGATGCGGACGGGGTCGTTCGCCCGGTCGCCGACCTGCTGGTCCGTCTCGGTCGAGGCGCGGATATAGGTGCCGATCCCGCCGAACCAGAGAAGGCCGACGGGCGCGCGCAGGATCGCGCTCATCACCTCGGCGGGGCTCGCCGCCTCGGCCTCGATCCCGATCGCCGCGCGGATCTCCGGCGAGAGCGGGATCGATTTCAGGCTCCGCGAGAACACGCCGCCGCCCGCCGAGATGAGGCTCGCGTCGTAATCGGCCCAGCTCGAGCGGGGGAGGGCGAAGAGGCGCTCGCGCTCCCGGAAGGAGCTCTCGGGGTCGGGGTTCGGGTCGAGGAAGATGTCGCGATGGTCGAAGGCCGCGACGAGCCGCAAGTGCCGCGACAGCAGCATGCCGTTGCCGAAGACGTCGCCCGACATGTCGCCGACCCCGACCACCGTCACGGGCTCGGACTGGATGTCGACGTCCTGTTCGCGGAAATGGCGCTTCACGGCCTCCCAGGCGCCGCGCGCCGTGATGCCCATCACCTTGTGGTCGTAGCCCTGGCTGCCGCCCGACGCGAAAGCGTCGCCCAGCCAGTGCCCTTTCTCCATCGAGATCGCGTTGGCGGGGTCCGAGAAGGTCGCGGTGCCCTTGTCGGCCGCGACCACGATATAGGGGTCGTCGGGGTCCTGGCGGACGACGTCGCGCGGCGGGACGACCCGGTCGCCGTCGAGGTTATCCGTGAGGTCAAGAAGCGTGCGGATGAAGAGCCGGTAGGCTTCCGTGCCCTCCGCCATCCAGGCCGCGCGGTCGGAGGGGGCCGGCAGGCGCTTCGGGAAGAAGCCGCCCTTCGCGCCGACCGGAACGATGACGGCGTTCTTCACCTGCTGAGCCTTCACGAGGCCGAGGATCTCGGTGCGGAAATCCTGCGGCCGGTCGGTCCAGCGGATGCCGCCTCGCGCGACCTTGCCGAAGCGCAGGTGCAGGGCCTCGAGCCGGGCCGAGTTCATGAAGATCTCGAAGAGCGGGACCGGCTTCGGCATGCCGTCGATCGCCCCGCAATCGAACTTGAACGCGATCGTCTCGACCGGCAGCCCGTTCTCGCCGATGCGGAAGAAGTTCGTCCGGACGGCCGCGTCGATGAGGGCGAGGAAGCGGCGCAGGATGCGGTCGTCGTCGAGGCTCGTCACGTCGCGCAGGAGATCGACGACGGCTTGCCGCCGCTCGGTGGTCGCGGCCTCGCGTCCGGCCTCGCCCGCCTCGAAGCCGGGGTCGAACCGCGCGTAGAAGAGCCCGGACAGCGCCCGGACGATCTCGCCGTGGCGGGCGAGCGTGTCCGCGAGGTAGTCCTGCGCGTAGGGCACGGCGATCTGGCGCAGGTAGCGGCCGAAGGTGCGAAAGAGCGCGGCGTCCCGCCAGCCGAGATCGGCGACGGTCACGAGCTTGTTGAAGCCGTCCGATTCCGTGACGCCGCGGAAGACCGCGAGGAGCGCCGCCTCCAGCCGCCGGCCCGCGCCCTCGATGTCGAAGGGCCGCCCGTCCGCCCGCTCGATGCCGACGTCGTGCAGCCAAATGCGCGCCTCGCTCTCGGTGCCGGCCCCCGGCGTGATCCGGTAGGTGCGCTCGTTGACCACCCGAAATCCGAGCTGCTCCAGGATCGGCACGCGCTCGGAGAGCGGCGCGGGCGCGCCGCGGGTGAAGAGCTTCAGGTCGACCCGCGAAGCGGCCTCGCCCTCGCGCCGATAAAGCTCGACCGCGCGGGGACGCGCCTCCGAGAGCTGCTCCATGCGGCCGATGTCGCTCAGCGCCTGCGCGGCCTCGAAGGCTTCGCGATAGGCGGCCGAGAAGGCGCCGGCATAGCGGCCCGCGAGGTCGCGCGAGCGGCGGGGGCCTGCCTGCTCGGCCAGCGCATCCGCGAGCTTGTCGTCCCAGTTGCGGGCGATCGCCGCGATCCCGCGCTCGAGCCTCTCGGGCGGCACGTCGGGAGTCGCGCCCTCGTCCCGGCCGATGATGAAATGGGTGCGGGCGAGCGGTCCGTCCGGATAGGCCGGATAGGCGGCCGAGACGCGCCCGCCGAAGCTCTGGGCGAGGAACAGCCCCACGCGCCGGCGGACCTGCGTGTCGTAGCGGTCCTTCGGGATGAACACGAGGACGGAGACGAAGCGGTCGAAGCGATCAACCCGCGCGAGCGCCCGGATCCGGGGATGCTCCTCGAGACGCAGGATCGCCAGCGAGAACCGCGTCAGCGTCTCCTCGTCGATCTGGAAGAGCTCGTCGCGCGGGTAGGATTCGAGGATGTCGAGGAGCGCCCGCCCGTCGAAGCTCGCGGGCTCGAAGCCGGTTCGCGTGCGCACCGCAGCGATCTTGCGACGAAGGTAGGGCGTCTTCCGGGCCGTGCTCGCATAGGCCGAGGGGGCGAACAGGCCGACGATGGCGAGCTCGCCCCAGAGGCGCCCCGACGGCGTGAAGAGCTTCACGGCGATGAAATCGAGATAGGCGCGGCGATGGACGCGCGACTTGACGCTCGCCTTGGTGATGATGAGCGCGACAGGCTGCTCCAGGAAGGCCCGGATCTCCGGCGTGATCGCGACGAGCGCGCCGCCGCGCTTGAGGACCTCGACCTCGGGATCCCGCAGCAGCCCGAGGCCCGATTCCGCGAGCGGGACGAGCGCGCCCTCGGCTTCCGGCAGGCGGTAGGCGCGCAGCCCCAGCACCGTGAAGCGGCCGTCGCGCAGCCAATCGAGGAAGGCGGTCGCCTCCGCGATCTCGCCTTCGTCGAGCGGCGGCGGGTTCGTGCGGTACTCGCCCGCGAGCCCGGCGAGCTTCTCCTCCATCTCGGCCGCGTCGCTCGCGACGGTCGCGACGTCGCGGTAGACGCGCGCGAGGGCGGCTTCGAGCTCCGCCCGCTCAGCCGCCTCGGGCAGGCGGTCGAGATGGATCTGGATCAGGCTTTCGCGGGTCGTCCGCGCAGGTTCGCCGCCGGAGGCGATGCGCGGCTCGGACGCGAGGTGCCCGGCCTCGTCGCGCGCGAGGCTCAGGATCGGATGGGCGACGAGCTTCGGCTCGATCCCCCGGCCGACGAGCTCGGCCAGCGTCGAATCGAGGAGATAGGGCATGTCGTCGTTTACGACCTGCAGGAGCGTGAGCTCGCGCGGCTTGCCCCCCGCGGTCAGATCGACGTCGACGAGCCGGATGGCCGGCTCGTCGCCGGCACGGCGCGGCTGCGCGAGCTGCTCGTGAGCGAGCCGCGCGAGGGCCGTGAGATCGGCCGGCTCGTAGCCGCCGAGATCCTCGGGCGGAACGCGGTCGAACAGGAGGCGGGCGAAGGGTTCAGCCGGTGAGCCGGTCGCCGCGCCCTCTCGCGCAAGCCGGGTGGGCTCCTCGACTGTCAGATCCGCTGACAAGCTCGCCTCCGCTGAACGGGTCCGGGGCCGCACATAGCACGACGCGCGCGCTTCGGTCGCCGCCCGATGCGGGAGAGTTGGACGGGACTCCGAGCTTTGACCCCGACCGTCGGTGCCGCCTTGGAAGGCTCGGTCAGCGCAGGATCGGCAGGGGCGCGACCGCGGGACCGCTGAAGGCCTCGGCGCCCGGCTCGCCGACCTGCGCGGAGGAGAACACCATCCGGACCCGGGCGGGGGGCTCGGCCAAGCCGATCGCGGCCGCGACCGGCAGGGGCTTCGCCCGGGTGGTCGGGACATCGCTGCGGCGCTCGGGTCGGGTCGGGGTCGCGGCCGCCTC
>JAFAPJ010000557.1 GCA_019247255.1 Methylobacteriaceae bacterium
GATCCAGGTCCTGTCGCGGCGCACGAAGAACAACCCCGTCCTCATCGGCGAGCCGGGCGTCGGCAAGACGGCCATCGTCGAGGGGCTGGCGCTGCGCATCGTCAACGGCGACGTGCCGGAGTCGCTTCGCGACAAGCAGCTCCTGGCCCTCGACATGGGCGCGCTCATCGCCGGCGCGAAGTACCGCGGCGAGTTCGAGGAGCGGCTGAAGGGCGTGCTCTCCGAGGTCACCGCGGCCGAGGGCGGCATCATCCTGTTCATCGACGAGATGCACACCCTCGTCGGCGCCGGCAAGGCGGATGGGGCGATGGACGCCTCGAACCTGCTCAAGCCCGCGCTCGCCCGCGGCGAACTGCACTGCGTCGGGGCCACGACCCTCGACGAGTACCGCAAGCACGTCGAGAAGGACGCCGCGCTGGCGCGGCGCTTCCAGCCCGTCTTCGTGTCCGAGCCCTCCGTCGAGGACACGGTCTCGATCCTGCGCGGCCTCAAGGAGAAGTACGAGCAGCATCACGGCGTCCGCAGTCAGGATGCGGCGCTCGTCGCGGCCGCGACCCTGTCGAACCGCTACATCACGAACCGTTTCCTGCCCGACAAGGCGATCGACCTCGTGGACGAGGCGGCCTCGCGCCTGCGCATGCAGGTCGATTCGAAGCCCGAGGAGCTCGATTCGATCGACCGCGAGATCGTGCGGCTGAAGATCGAAGCCGAGGCGCTGAAGAAGGAGACGGACGCCGCCTCGAAGGACCGGCTCGGCCGGCTCGAGAAGGAGCTCGCCGATCTCGAAGAGCGCTCGGCCGCGCTGACCGCACGCTGGCGCGCCGAGAAGGATAAGCTCGGCGCCGCGGCGGAGCTGAAGCGCCGTCTCGACGAGGCGCGCACCGAGCTCGCGCAGGCGCAGCGGGCCGGCAATTGGGCGAAGGCGGGCGAGCTCAGCTACGGCATCATCCCGGGGCTTGAGAAGGAGCTCGCGGCGCTCGAAGCCGCGGGCGAGGCGCGATCCAACGGCGCGTCCGGCATGATGGAGGAGGCGGTGACGCCCGACCATGTGGCCGGTGTCGTGTCGCGCTGGACCGGCATTCCGGTCGACCGCATGCTGGAAGGCGAGCGCGAGAAGCTCCTTCAGATGGAGGCGGCGCTCGGCCGCCGCGTGGTCGGGCAGCGCGAGGCCGTCGAGGCCGTCTCGACCGCGGTCCGCCGCGCCCGGGCCGGGCTTCAGGACCCGAACCGGCCGATCGGCTCCTTCATGTTCCTCGGGCCGACGGGCGTCGGCAAGACGGAGCTGACGAAGGCGCTCGCGAGCTTCCTCTTCGACGACGAGGGCGCGCTCGTCCGGCTCGACATGTCCGAGTACATGGAGAAGCACTCGGTCGCCCGGCTCATCGGCGCGCCGCCCGGATATGTCGGCTACGAGGAAGGCGGGGCGCTGACGGAGGCGGTCCGCCGCCGGCCCTACCAGGTCGTGCTCTTCGACGAGGTCGAGAAGGCGCATCCGGACGTGTTCAACGTCCTTCTCCAGGTGCTCGACGACGGCAGGCTGACGGACGGGCAGGGACGCACGGTCGATTTCCGCAACACGCTCATCGTGATGACCTCCAATCTCGGCTCCGAGTTCCTGGTGGCGCAGCGCGAGGGCGAGGATACGGACGCCGTGCGCGAGGAGGTGATGGCGATCGTGCGGGCGCATTTCCGGCCGGAATTTCTCAACCGGGTCGACGAGATCATCCTGTTCCACCGCCTGCAGCGCTCCGAGATGGGCGCGATCGTCGACATCCAGATGGCGCGGCTGCAGCGGCTCCTCGACGAGCGCAAGATCACGCTCGCGCTCGATCCGACGGCGCGCGGCTGGCTTGCCGAGAAGGGTTACGATCCGGCCTACGGGGCGCGGCCGCTGAAGCGGGTGATCCAGAAGAACGTTCAGGACGCGCTGGCCGAGCTCCTGCTCTCCGGCACGATCCAGGACGGCGAGACCGTGCCGGTCCGCCTCGGCCCCGGAGGGCTGATGATCGGGGACGTCACGGTCTCGAAGGAGCGCCGCCCGGCGGGCGTCGCGCTGAACTAATGACGGGGCGGGCGGGGGACGCTCCCCCGCCTGCGGGGGCTGTCGGCGCAGGTGACCGAGGGGCGCTCCGGCTCCTACCGCTTCGGTGCGTCCTCTCGGGCACAGCGGGCGGTCTCCTCGCTTGCGCCGGCCCCTCCGGTTCGCCCCGCTCGCCACCTCCCCCGTGAACGGGGGAGGATCCCCGCACGCTGACCGCCCGGTCAGACGAACGTATTTCAGACCAAGCATTTCGCGCGTTGCGCTCCTCCGGTTATATCGCGAGGTCGCGCCTGCTCGTCCGTGAAGCTGGGCCGGGAGACCCGTTCATGGAACCGCATCGCGTGAAGGCGCTGCTCGTCTTTCCCCAGTTCAGCGACCAGTCCTTCTGGAGCTTGAAGGAGGCGTGCGAGATCTGGGGCGCGCGCTGCCCGGCGCCGCCGCTCGGGCTGATTACGCTCGCGGCGCTGCTGCCGGCCCATTGGGACCTGCGGCTCGTCAACCGGAACGCCGAGGAGCTGACCGCGGCCGATCTCGGCTGGGCCGACCTCGTCCTGACGGGCGGGATGATCCCGCAGCAGGTGGATACGCTGGAGGTCATGCGCCTGTGCCGCGAGACGGGCGTCCCGGTCTGCGTCGGCGGCCCGGCCGCGACCTCCAATCCGCGGATCTACGAGGATGCGGACTTCCTGTTTCTCGGCGAGGCCGAGGGCACGATCGACCGGTTCGTCGAGGCCTGGGAAGGGGGCGCGCGGCACGGCCGCTTCACCGCGCCGAAGTTCCAGGCGGACGTGACGAAGAGCCCGATCCCGCGCTTCGACCTCCTCGATTTCAGCCATTACCTGTACATCGGGGTGCAGTTCTCGCGCGGCTGCCCGTTCACCTGCGAGTTCTGCGACATCATCGAGCTCTACGGTCGCGCTCCGCGCACCAAGACGAACGAGCAGATGATGGCCGAGCTCGAGCGCCTCTACGAGCTCGGCTTTCGTGGCCATCTCGACTTCGTCGACGACAACCTCATCGGCAACAAGAAGGCGATTAAGCG
>JAFAPJ010000015.1 GCA_019247255.1 Methylobacteriaceae bacterium
CGCCGAAGCGGGGGCGAACGCGCCCATCGCGGCGACCTTCAAGGTGATGGAGCGCCGGCTCTACCGCGGCATCATCATGCCGGCGATGATCGCGACCTGGGTGTTCGGCCTCTGGCTCGTCTGGGAGGGCGATTGGCTGAAGGCCGGATGGCTGCACGGCAAGCTCGCGCTGGTGCTCCTGCTCACCGGGATTCACGGTTTCCTGGGCGCGTCGCTCCGCCGTTTCGCCGAGGACCGGAACTCCCGCTCGCCCCGCTTCTGGCGCGTGATGAACGAGGCGCCGGCGCTGCTGCTCGTCGGGATCGTGATCCTGGTGGTCGTGAAGCCCTTCTGAGGCCGGACAACCCGATCGCCTGCGACGCCGCCTCTCTCACGATGCCCGTCAATGCGCCGCCCCTTGAGCCTGCGGCGCAGGCGCGCTATGTGAGAGACCTTCCAACGACAGGCCGCGACGCGTGGGAGCCTTCTCGGGCTCGTGCCTCGCGCGCAGAGCCGGGCCCGCCTGTCGATCACAATCCCCGCCGAAGCCCCGGACACCGCGATACCAGCGAGACATTCCCTGATGAGGGAAATCAAACTTGAGGACCTGAAGGCCAAGAGCCCGACGGAGTTGCTCGCCTTCGCCGAGGAGGTCGAGGTCGAGAACGCGAGCACCATGCGCAAGCAGGAGCTCATGTTCGCGATCCTGAAGCAGCTCGCGGCGCGCGAGACCGAGATCATCGGCACCGGCGTCGTCGAGATCCTGCAGGACGGCTTCGGCTTCCTGCGCTCGCCCGATTCGAACTACCTTCCGGGTCCGGACGACATCTATATCTCGCCCTCGCAGATCCGGCGCTTCGGGCTGCGCACGGGCGACACGGTCGAGGGGCCGATCCGGGGGCCGAAGGAGGGCGAGCGGTACTTCGCGCTCCTCAAGGTCAACACGGTCAATTTCGAGGATCCGGAGAAGATCCGGCACAAGGTCCATTTCGACAACCTGACGCCGCTCTACCCCGACGAGCGCATCAAGCTCGAGGTCATCGAGGAGACGGGCCGGCGCGACTTCTCGGCCCGGGTGATCGACGTCGTGGCGCCGATCGGCAAGGGCCAGCGCGCGCTCATCGTCGCGCCGCCGCGCACCGGCAAGACGGTGCTCCTCCAGAACATCGCGAAGTCGCTCACCGCGAACCATTCCGAGTGCTACCTCATCGTGCTGCTCATCGACGAGCGGCCGGAAGAGGTGACCGACATGCAGCGCTCGGTGAAGGGCGAGGTCATCTCCTCGACCTTCGACGAGCCGGCGCAGCGCCACGTCCAGGTGGCCGAGATGGTGATCGAGAAGGCGAAGCGCCTCGTCGAGCACGGGCGCGACGTCGTCATCCTGCTCGATTCGATCACCCGGCTCGGCCGCGCCTACAACACGGTCGTGCCCTCCTCCGGCAAGGTCCTCACGGGCGGCGTCGACGCGAACGCGCTCCAGCGGCCGAAGCGCTTCTTCGGTGCGGCCCGCAACATCGAGGAGGGGGGGTCGCTCACCATCATCGCGACCGCGCTCATCGACACCGGCTCGCGCATGGACGAGGTGATCTTCGAGGAGTTCAAGGGCACGGGCAATTCCGAGATCATCCTGGACCGCAAGGTCTCGGACAAGCGGAGCTTCCCGGCGCTCGACATCACGCGCTCCGGCACCCGCAAGGAGGAGCTGCTCGTCCCGGCCGATACGCTCAAGAAGATGTACGTGCTGCGCCGCATCCTGAACCCGATGGGCACGGTGGACGCGATGGAGTTCCTGCTCGACAAGCTGCGGCAGACGAAGTCGAACGGCGATTTCTTCGATTCGATGAACACCTGAGGGCGGCGCCTCCGGGGCGAGGCGCCGGGGTCGCATGCCCGAGCTTCCCGAGGTCGAGACGGTGCGGCGCGGCCTCGCGCCGGCGCTCGTCGGGCAACGGATCCGGCGCGTCGAGCAACGCCGGCCGGACTTGCGCTTTCCCTTGCCCGAGCGCTTCGCCGAACGGCTCTCGGGCGCGCGGGTCGAGGCGCTCGACCGTCGCGCCAAGTACATGCTGGCCCGGCTCTCGACGGGCGAGGTCCTGGTCCTCCATCTCGGCATGACGGGCCGGTTCCGGGTCGAGACGCCGGAGGGCGCGGCCGAGCCGGGCGCGTTCTACTACGAGCATGGCGCGCTCGCGGCGCACGACCATGTCGTCCTCGACCTCGAGGACGGGTCGCGCGTCGTCTACAACGACGTCCGCCGCTTCGGCTTCATGGACCTTGTGGCTATCGAGGATCTGGAGCGGACGCCCCCTTTCGCCGGCATGGGGATCGAGCCTCTCGGTCCCGAGCTCGACGGGGCGCGGCTCGCCGGGCTCTTCGCCGGCCGCAGGGCGCCTCTCAAGGCGGCGCTCCTCGACCAACGGCTCGTCGCAGGGCTCGGCAACATCTACGTCTGCGAGGCGCTGTTCCGAGCGCGCCTCTCGCCCGAAGCGCCGGCGGGCTCGATCGCGACCCCGACCGGTCGGCCGCGCGCGGCGGCGCACCGGCTCGCCGCCGAGATCAGGGCCGTGCTGAGCGAGGCGATCGCGGTCGGCGGGTCGACGCTGCGCGACCATGCCCAGGTCGACGGCTCCGCGGGCGCCTTCCAGGAGCGCTTCCGGGTCTACGACCGGGAGGGCGAGCCCTGCATGAGGCCGGGCTGCCGCGGGGTGGTCTCCCGTCTCGTCCAGTCCGGTCGCTCGACCTTTCGCTGCCCCGTCTGCCAGGGCTGAGCTATCTGCGACCTCAATCGTCCTCCCGGGGGGCAGATGGCGGCGCGGGGACGCGGCGCGTTCCGCGCGGCGAAGCCGTGACCGCCGGCTCCTCGGCGCCGGGCAGCATCCAGCCGAAGAGCTTGCGCAGGATGCCGGGCGCCACGACCGTCAGCGGATTGACCGCGATGCTCGGCGATGCTGCCGAGCCGGAGACCCGAAAGTCGATCGCGAACAACCCTTCCGTCTTCCCGCCGCCGAGCAGCACGCCCACGACCGGGACCTGGCTGAACGCGTTGTTGAGCCCATAGGCCGGCACGAAGGTGCCCGACACGTCGAGCTGGTCGCGCCCGTAATCGACGTTGCCCGACAGGTTGAACCCGACCTGGCTGCCGAAGATCACGACATCCTTGTAATCGACCCGTGAGCCGGTGCGGGCGAAGCCGGCGGTAAGCCGCGTGAAGGCCACGACGTCGCC
>JAFAPJ010000017.1 GCA_019247255.1 Methylobacteriaceae bacterium
TCGACGACGCCGCGACGGCGATCCTCGCCCGGGCCGACACGTTCTTCGTCGCCTCCGTCGATCCGCGGCCGGAGGACGGTCTCGCGGCCGGCGCCGACATCTCGCATCGAGGCGGGCGGCCCGGCTTCATCCGCGTGGACGACGCCCGCACGATCACGACACCCGACTTCGTCGGCAACTTCCTCTTCAACACGCTCGGCAACCTCCTGGCCGACGACCGCGCGGGCCTCCTCGTGCCCGATTTCGAGACCGGCGACCTCCTGTACCTCGCCGGTCGCGCCGAGGTGATCTGGGATGGGCCGGAGGTGGCGGCCTTCGCGGGCGCGCAGCGGCTCGTACGCTACCACCTCCACGACGTGATCCGGGTCGAGCGCAGCCTGCCGCTCGCGTTTTCGGCGCCCGAGCCGTCGCCGCTGCACGTCCGCACGGGCACCTGGGCGGAGGCGCAGGCGACGCTCGACGCCGAAGCGCTGCGCACCATCTGGCGGCCTTTCCGGATCGCGGAGGTCGCCGACGAGAGCCGGGACGTGCGCTCCTTCCGGCTCGAGCCCGCCGACGGCCGCGGCCTCCCGGGCCACCGACCGGGGCAGTTTCTGCCGATCAGGGTCCAGCCCGAGGGCTGGGCCGAGCCCGCGACCCGGACCTACACCTTGTCGGACGCGGCCGGCGGCGCCGCCCACCGCATCAGCGTGAAGCGCGAGGGCCGGGGCGGCGTCTCCGACTGGCTGCACGATCATGCCGGCCCGGGCACGGCCGTCGAGGTCCTGGCGCCGCGCGGCAGCTTCGCGTTCGCCTCGGAGCCGAACCGGTCGGTCGTGCTCGTCTCCGCCGGGATCGGCATCACCCCGATGCTCGCGATGCTGAACGACCTCCTCGTCAATAACGGGCGCACACGCCATCACGCGCCGATCTGGTTCGTGCACGGCGCCCGCGACGGGGCGCACCAGCCCTTCGCGGCGCATCTGCGCCGGAAGGCCGAGCTTCATTCCAACCTGCGGGTCCATGTCCGCTACAGCGCGCCGCGCGCCGAGGACGTGCTCGGGCGCGACTACGACGCCGTCGGCCGCGTCGACATCGCGGCCCTGAAGGCGCTCCTGCCGTTCGACGCGCACGATTTCTACCTCTGCGGCCCACCGGGCTTCATGCAGTCGCTCTACGACGGCTTGCGCGACCTCGACGTGCCGGATTCGCGCATCCGGCTCGAGAGTTTCGGTCCGTCCTCCGTGCTCCGGCGACCCGACGCCCCGACGGCGGATCGCGAGGAGGCGGTGCTCGTGACGCTCGCCCGGAGCGAGAGGACGCTGCGCTGGCGTCCGCAGGACGGCTCGCTGCTCGACGCGGTCGAGAAGGCCGGGGTGTCCGCCCTGTCGAGCTGCCGCTCGGGCGTCTGCGGGACCTGTGCGACCCGGGTCGTCACCGGCACGGTCGACTACGCCGAGCCGCCCGTCCACGAGATCGCGCCCGGCGAGGCGCTGATCTGCGTCGGCCGTCCGCATCCGGGCCCGCATCTCGACGACGGCCTCGACCGCGAGGGGGTGACCCTTGACCTTTGACAGCCCGTCCGACCTCTTCTTCACGCCCTCCGTCAAGGCCGTGCAGGAACGCCGCGGCTCGCGCGAGGCCTACGCCCGGACGGCGGAGGCCGGCGGCTACGCGACCACGATAACGCCCGATCTCGCGGCGTTCCTGGCTGCGCGCGACAGCGTCTATCTCGCGACCGCGAGCCAGGACGGCCAGCCCTACATCCAGCATCGGGGCGGACCGCCGGGCTTCCTGCGCGTGCTGGACGAGCGCACCTTCGGCTGGGCCGATTTCCGCGGTAACCGGCAGTACATCTCGCTCGGCAATCTCGCCGAGAACCCGCGGGCCTTCCTGTTCGCGATGGATTACGCGGCCCGGATCCGGGTGAAGATCTGGGGCCGCGCCCGGGTCGTCGAGGACGATCCGGCGCTCGTCGCCCGCCTGATGCCGGAGGTCTACCGGGCGAAGCCCGAGCAGGCCTTCCTTTTCACCGTCGAGGTCTGGGACGCGAACTGCCCGCAGCACATCCCCCGCAAGGTGAACGTGGCCGAGGTCGAGACCCTCGTCCGGAACCTGAAGGCGAGGATCGAGCGGCTCGAAGCCGAGCTCGCGGCCGCTCGGGCGTCGTGAGCGCGCCTTCGGCCCACGCTCACTCGTGGCGCGAGCGGCTGCGCCGGTAGAGCGCGAACGCGACGCCGAAGATCATGACCGCG
>JAFAPJ010000019.1 GCA_019247255.1 Methylobacteriaceae bacterium
CGCTCGATGCTGTCGCGCCGACCCGGGCCGCGCGGCGGTTCACGATCCCGGCCTCGGGCGCCAGGATGTCGGTCCGGGCAAGGCGCAGCTCGAGCTCACGCCCTTGCGCGGCCGCCTGCTGACGGTCGGCCCGGGCGATGAGCAGCCCCTCGCGGGCGGCCGACAGGCGACCCTCGGCCGAGCGTGCCGCCGACACGCGCTGCTCGATCACGACCTCCGTCACGTTGCCGGACTTGAGGAGCGTCCGGGCCCGGTCGAGGGATTGCGTCGCCTCGACCTGCGCGGCTTCGGCCTGCACGATCTGGCTCTGCGCCTGGGCGATGGCCGCCTCCGCGCGAGCGAGCGTGGCGGCGTTCTGGGCGATCTGCGCGTCCAGGAGCTCGCGCGAGAGCCGGGCCAGCACCTGCCCCTTCTCGACGCGCGCGCCCTCCTCGACCAGGACCTCCATGATCCGGAAGCCCTCGACCTCGGGCGAGACCAGGATCTCGTCGCGGGCAACCAGCGTTCCGGTGACGATCGCGCGCTCCACGAGCTCGCGCTCGCTCGCCCGGACGACGCTGACGGCCGGCGCGAGAGGCGAGGCGGCCGGCGGCGGGGTCGCCTCGGCCTGGGCCGGGGACGTCGCCCCGGCGAGCAGGAGAAGCGCCGCGAGGGGAGCGGCGCGGCTGTGGGCGCGGATCATGGGGCGGTCTCTCCGGTCGTCGCGGACCGGCGGGGCGGCAGCGCGATCCGCCCGGCGACGGCCGCGTCCACGACCGCGATCAGGTTCTCGACCTCGCGGGTCGGGTCGAAGCTCGGCACGAGCGCCCGGCGCATGAAGAGCCCGTTCGCGACGGTCGAGATCAGGACGGCGAGCGCCTCGCAATCGACGCCCGGGCTGAGCGCGCCCCGGTCGGCCGCGCGGCGCAGGAGCTCGGTCAGACGGCCCTGCACCTCGGTCTCGAACGTGTTCATCAGGCCCGCAAGCGCGGGGCTGCGGGTGGCCTCCGCCCAGATCTCGACGCAGAGAACCGCCTTCTCGCGCGGCTCCTCGGCGAAATGCTTGCGAGCCATGCGGGCGAAGGCGCTCGCGAAATCCTCGGCCTCCGCCAGCGCTTCGAAATCCTCGGCCATCCGGCCACGGTCTCGCTCGGCGAGCCCCGCGACGATCGCGTCCTTGGCGGTGAAGTAGCGATACAGGTTACCCGGGCTCATGCCGGCCTCGACCGCGACGTCCTGCATCGTGGTGCGGTGGAAGCCCGAGCGCACGAAGCAGCGCTCCGCCGCGTCGAGGATCTGCATGCGGCGACGCTGGAGCGCCGGGTCGTCCGGAGAGTGAGAGGCGAGACGTGCGGACATGACCAGATGAGAATGAACGTTCATTCTCTAACTCGATCGAGCTTGCGATTCAAGAAAGTTCCTGCCGACCGGCCGGGTCAGGTCGTCGCGGGGAGGTGATGCTAGGAGGGGCGGAGGCGCGGCCGTGCCGGTGCCGCGCCGCCCGCGACGTCGATGGTCGTGCGAGGGCCGATGCGGGGCAGGAGGCGCGCCATCGCGGGTGCCGGCACCGCGATGCAGCCTTCAGTCGGGCCGAGATCGGGCCGCGCCTGATGGAGGAAGATGGCGCTCCCCCGTCCGGGGCGGATCGGCCCGCGGTTGTAGGCAAGGTCGAGGACGACGTCGTAGAGCGCGTCCTCCCGCCAGAGCCGCTCGTGGCTCGCCGGGTAGGGGAGGGGAACCGGGCGATTGTAGCGCCGGTCGCCCGGCGCGTCGCACCAGCCGTCGCGGGGCCTGATCGCCGTCACGGGCAGGGGGGCGATCGGGCGGCGCACCCGGTCCGGACGGTACATCAAGCCCAGCACCGACCAGCGCCCGACGGGGGTCGCGCCGTCACCTTCCCGTTTCGTCCTCGTGAGGCCGGAGCGTCCGAGCGCGCAGCGGATCCGGATGGGGCCGGCGACCAGAAAGCCCTGCCGCGGCTCCGAAATTGACCGAAAGACGCGAATAACCCGGAGCGTGCGTCGCTTCATGCCGCGCGGGGGACTTCATCACGGCCGGGCTGTCAAGCTATATGCCAAGCGTAAGCGCGTCGAAACCGGGCCCCCCGGACGGCGCCGATCGAAGAGGCACGATGGCGAACCAGAACCGCCTTCTTCTCGTGGAGGACGACGCGGACCTGCGCGAGACGCTGGTCGAGCAGCTCGAGCTCTCGGGTGATTTCGACGTGCTTCCGGTCGGGACCGCCCGGGAAGCGCAGGATGCCGTCAAGCGGCACCGGATCGAGCTCGTCATCATGGATGTGGGCTTGCCCGACATGGACGGGCGCGAGCTCGTCCGGGTCATGCGCCAGGAAGGGTTTCGCGGCTCGATCCTCATGCTGACCGCGCAATCGAGCGACGCCGACATCGTGAATGGGCTCGAATCGGGCGCCAACGACTACGTCGCGAAGCCCTTCAAGTTCGCGGTCCTCCTTGCCCGCATCCGGGCGCAGCTGCGCCAGCACGAGGCGTCGGAGGACGCGATCTTCCAGATCGGGCCCTATACCTTCCGGCCTTCGGCCAAGATGCTCGTCAGCGAGCGCGGCTCGAAGCTGAAGCTGACCGAGAAGGAGACCGCGATCCTGCGCTTCCTCTACCGGGCCGGGCAGAAGGTCGTGAGCCGCGACATCCTGCTGCAGGAGGTGTGGGGCTACAACGCGACTGTCACGACGCACACGCTCGAGACGCACGTCTATCGGCTGCGCCAGAAGATCGAGACCGATCCGGCGACGGCCCGCATCCTCGTCACCGAGCCCGGCGGCTACAAGCTGATGCCGTGACGGCCGCCGCCCGATGGCCCTCGACGACACCATCGCGCTCCTGTCCCG
>JAFAPJ010000028.1 GCA_019247255.1 Methylobacteriaceae bacterium
TGAGGGAAACTACGCGACGGTGTCGAAGGACCCCAGGGTCGTCGAGGCCTATATCGGAGCCGGCCATGCTTGAGAGCGCCACGGCTCCCGTCTCCGCGCGCCATGCCGCTGCGCCCGGAAAGGCTCCGCTGCTCGCGGTCCGTGATCTCGAGGCCTGGTACGGCGAGAGTCATGTCCTGCACGGCGTGACGTTCGACGTCGGCGAGGGCGAGGTCGTCACGCTGCTCGGCCGGAACGGCGCCGGCAAGACCACGACGCTGAAATCCATCATCGGCATCATGGGCCGCCGGAAGGGGTCCATCGCCTATGACGGCACGGAAACGATCGGGCTCGCCTCGCGCAACATCGCGCGCCTCGGCATCGGCTACGTGCCGGAGGAGCGCGGCATCTTCGCGAGCCTCTCGGTCTACGAGAACCTGACGCTGCCGCCGCAGATCAAGCCGGGCGGCATGCCGGTCGATCAGATCTACGAGCTCTTCCCGAACCTGAAGGAGCGCTCGGGCAGCCAGGGCACGAAGCTCTCGGGCGGCGAGCAGCAGATGCTCGCGATCGGCCGCATCCTGCGCACGGGCGCGAAGCTCCTCCTCCTCGACGAGCCAACGGAGGGTCTCGCCCCGGTCATCGTGCAGCAGATCGGTCGCACGATCGAGCGGCTCAAGAGCGAGGGCTACACGATCATCCTCGTGGAGCAGAACTTCCGGTTCGCGCAGACCGTCGCGGACCGGCATTACGTGGTCGAGCAGGGGCGCGTGATCGACATGATCCCGAACGCCGAGCTCGACGCGAATATCGACAAGCTGCACGGCTACCTCGGAGTCTAAGCAGCGGCCACGGTCGGGAAACGCCAAGGAACCAAGAACAGGGAGGGCATCATGAAACGATGGGGTTACGGGGTCGCCGCTGTGCTCGCTCTCGCGGCGGGAGCGGCGCAGGCGCAGGTCGCGGTGAAGCTCGGCGTGCTCAACGATCCGTCGGGCGTCTATTCGGACATCGGCGGGCGCGGGTCGGTCGTCGCGGCCGAGATGGCGGTCGAGGATTTCAAGGCCGCCAGCAAGGGCATCAAGGCCGAGGTCGTCTCGGCCGACCATCAGAACAAGCCCGATATCGGGGCGGCGATCGCGCGGCGCTGGTACGATCAGGACGGCGTCGACGTCATCCTCGACGTGCCGACCTCCTCGGTCGCGCTCGCCGTGAACCAGGTGACGCGCGAGAAGAACAAGATCTTCCTCAATTCCGGTGCCGCGACCTCTGACCTCACCGGCGCGCAATGCTCGCCGAACACGATCCATTGGGTCTACGACACGGTGCAGCTCGCCAACGTCACGGGCGGCGCGATGGTGCGCCAGGGCGGCGACAGCTGGTTCTTCCTCACCGCCGATTACGCCTTCGGCCACGCGCTCGAGCGCGACACGACCGCCGTCATCCAGAAAAACGGCGGCAAGGTGATCGGCTCGGTCAAGACGCCGTTCCCGAGCAACGACTTCTCGTCCTTCATCCTTCAGGCCCAGGCCTCGAAGGCGAACGTGATCGGGCTCGCGAACGCGGGCGGCGACACGGTCAACTCGATCAAGCAGGCGTCCGAGTTCGGCGTGACGCAAGGCGGGCAGAAGCTCGCCGGGCTCCTCATGTTCATCAACGACGTGAAGGCCTTGGGGCTGAAGACCGCGCAGGGCCTCGTCTTCAGCGAGACCTTCTACTGGGACGACAACGACGACACGCGCGCCTGGTCGAAGCGCTTCCTCGAGCGCGCGGGCCGCATGCCGAACATGACCAATGCGGGCGTCTATTCGAGCGTGCTGCACTACCTGAAGGCCGTGGAGGCCGAGAAGAGCAAGGACGCCGGCAAGGTCCTGGCCCGCATGAAGGCGACGCCGACGGACGACCCGCTCTTCGGCAAGGGCTCCATCCGGCCGGACGGGCGCAAGATGCACGACGCGCTGCTTCTCGAGGTGAAGAAGCCCGAGGATTCGAAGGGCGAGTGGGACCTCGCCAAGGTCCTGGCGCGGGTCCCGGGCGACCAGGCCTTCCGGCCGCTCTCCGAGAGCCCATGCCCGCTCGTCAACAAGAGCTGATCGCGGCCGCGCAGGGGGACGCCAAGCCGGGCCTCGCGCCCGGCATCAACCAGAACAGGGCGGCGGACAGCCGCCCCAACGCCAAGGACAGGTCATGAGAACATTCGCATTGCTCGCCGGCGCGGCGCTCGCGCTCGTCACGGCCTCCGCGGCCGAGGCGCAGGTCTCGGTCAAGCTCGGCATCCTCAACGACATGTCGAGCCTCTACGCCGACATCTCCGGTCCCGGCTCGGTGGTCGCGGCACGCATGGCGGTCGAGGACTTCAAGGCGGCCGAGAAGGGCCTCAAGGTCGACATCGTCCAGGCCGACCACCAGAACAAGCCGGATGTCGGCTCCTCCATCGCCCGGCAATGGTACGACCAGGACGGCGTCGACGTGATCTTCGACGTCACGACCTCCTCGGTCGCGCTCGCGGTGAGCGAGGTGACGCGCGAGAAGAACAAGATCTTCATGATCTCGGGCGGCGGCACGTCCGACCTCACGGGCGCCAAATGCACGCCGAACAACGTGCACTGGACCTACGACACTTGGGCGCTCGCGAACGGCACCGGGACGGCGCTGACCCGCCAGGGCAAGAAGACCTGGTACTTCCTCACGGCCGATTACGCCTTCGGGGCCGCGCTCGATCGCGACACGTCGGAGGCCGTGAAGAAGGCGGGCGGGCAGGTCCTCGGCTCGGTGAAGCACCCGCTGAACAGCCCCGACTTCTCGTCCTACCTCCTCCAGGCGCAGGGCTCGAAGGCGCAGGTGATCGGGCTCGCGAATGCGGGCGCGGACACCACGAACGCCATCAAGCAGGCGGGCGAGTTCGGCATCACCCAGAGCGGGCAGGCGTTGGCCGGCCTCCTCGTGTTCGCGTCCGACGTCAAGGCGCTCGGTCTGCAGGCCGCGCAGGGTCTCGTCCTGACCGAGGCCTTCTACTGGGACCAGAACGACCAGACCCGCGAGTTCTCCAAGCGCTTCGCCGCGAAGTTCGACGGCAAGATGCCGACGAGCTCACAGGCCGGCGTCTACGGGAGCGTGCTCGCCTACCTGCAGACGGTCGCGGCGCTGAAATCGAAGGACTCGGCCGCCGTCATGGGCAAGATGAAGTCGACGACCTTCGAGGACCCGCTCATGGGCAAGGTCACGATCCGGCAGGACGGCCGGGCGATCCACCCCATGTATCTCTTCGAGGTGAAGAAGCCGGCCGAATCGAAGAGCCCGTGGGACATGTACAAGACGCTCGCCACCATCCCGGCCGAGGAAGCCTTCCGGCCGCTCGCCGATGGCGGCTGCCCGCTCGTCAACAAGAGCTGACCCTCGCGTCCCCCCGCTCCGGCGGGGAGACCGCACGCGTCGCGGCGTCAGGCGCCGCGATGCGCGACCATCCTCTCGAACCGCCCCTCCCGGTCCGGGAGGGGCATTTGTCCCGAGGTAGCGCGACCGCATGTTCACCATCTTCGGCGTTCCCTCCGCCGCCCTGTTCGGCCAGCTCCTCCTCGGGCTCATCAACGGGTCCTTCTACGCGATCCTGAGCCTCGGCCTCGCGGTGATCTTCGGGCTCCTGAACATCATCAACTTCACTCACGGCGCCCAATACATGATGGGCGCCTTCGTCGCCTGGATGTCGCTGACCTACCTCGGCATCGGCTATTGGTGGGCGCTTCTCCTGGCGCCGATCGTCGTGGGCGCCTTCGGGGTCCTGCTGGAGCGGGTTCTGATCCGGCGGCTCTACGATCTCGACCACCTCTACGGCCTGCTTCTCACCTTCGGGCTCGCCCTCATCATCCAGGGCCTGTTCCGCAACCAGTACGGCGTCTCCGGCCTGCCTTACGGCATCCCGCGCGAGCTGACGGGCGGGCAGAATCTCGGCTTCATGTTCCTGCCGAACTATCGGGGCTGGGTGATCGTCGCGTCGCTCATCGTCTGCCTGTTCACCTGGTTCGTGATCGAGACGACGAAGCTCGGCGCCTATCTCAGGGCCGCGACCGAGAACCCGACCCTGGTCCAGGCCTTCGGGGTCAACGTGCCGCTCCTCATCACGCTGACCTACGGCTTCGGGGTCGGGCTCGCGGCGCTGGCCGGGGTGCTCGCGGCGCCGATCTATTCCGTGAACCCTAACATGGGCGCCGACCTCATCATCGTGGTCTTCGCCGTCGTGGTGATCGGCGGGATGGGCTCCATCCTCGGCTCCGTCATCACCGGCTTCGGGCTCGGCCTAGTCGAGGGCCTGACCAAGGTCTTCTATCCGGAGGCCTCCGCCACCGTCATCTTCGTCATCATGGTGCTGGTGCTGCTCGTGAAGCCCGCCGGCCTGTTCGGAAGGACCGCGTAACATGGCGAACGGGACCATGGTGGCCGGCGGCGCGCCGATCGACGCGCCGATCGGGGCCGCGATCCACGAGCCGAAGGGCACGACCGCGCTTCACCGCAACATCATGATCGGGCTCGCCGGACTGCTCATCGTCGCGCCCTTCCTGCTCTACCCCGTCTTCCTGATGAAGGTCCTGTGCTTCGCGCTCTTCGCGCTCGCCTTCAACCTTCTTCTCGGCTACGGCGGCCTCCTGTCCTTCGGCCACGCCGCGTATTTCGGCATGGCGAGCTACATCTCGGCCTATTCGGCCAAGGTGTGGGGCATGCCGCCCGAGATCGCGATCCTGCTCGGCACGCTCGTCGCGGCGATCCTCGGCCTCGTCTTCGGGGCGCTCGCGATCCGGCGGCAGGGCATCTACTTCGCGATGATCACGCTGGCGCTTGCCCAGATGGTGTACTTCTTCTCCGTCCAGGCGAAGTTCAAGGGCGGCGAGGACGGCATCCAGGCGGTGCCGCGCGGCAACCTCTTCGGCCTGCTCCATCTCGCCGACGACCGGACGCTCTACTACGTGGTCGCGGCGATCTTCTTCATCGGCCTCCTTCTCATATATCGGATCATTCATTCGCCGTTCGGGCAGGTGCTGAAGGCCATCCGGGACAACGAGCCGCGCGCGATCTCGCTCGGCTACCGGGTGAACCAGTACAAGCTCGCGATCTTCGTGCTCTCGACGACGCTCGCCGGCCTCGCGGGC
>JAFAPJ010000272.1 GCA_019247255.1 Methylobacteriaceae bacterium
CACGGACGGGCGGTCCTGCCATGAGGCGACCGCGCCGCCGACGAGCGTGCCTTACGCCATATACTGGCCGCCGTTGACCGACAGGGTCGAGCCCGTGATGAAGCCCGCCTCGTCGCCGGCCAGGAACACGACCGCGCGGGCGATCTCCTCCGGCTCGCCGAGCCGCCCGACGGGAATCAGCGGGAGAATGCGCTCGTTGAGCACTTTCTCGTCGATCGCCCGCACCATCTCGGTCCCGATATAGCCCGGCGCGATCACGTTGACCGTGATCCCGGCCCGCGCGCCTTCCTGCGCCAGCGCCTTCGTGAAGCCGATGTCGCCCGCCTTCGCCGCCGAGTAATTGGCCTGGCCGGCCTGACCCTTCTGACCGTTGATGGACGAGATGGTGATGACGCGGCCGAACTTGCGGTCCCGCATGCCGTTCCAGACCGGGTGCGTCATGTTGAAGACGCCGTGCAGGTTGGTGTCGATGACCTCGCGCCATTGCCCCGGCGTCATGCGGTGGAACATGGCGTCCCGGGTGATGCCGGCATTATTCACCAGGATGTCGACGGGCCCGAGCTCGGCCTCGACCTGGGCGATGCCGGCCTGGCAGGCCTCGTAATCGGCGACCGACCATTTGAAGACCGGGATGCCCGTCTCCGCCTTGAAGCGGCTCGCGGCCTCGTCGTTGCCGGCATAGTTCGCCGCCACCTTGTAGCCGGCCGCCTTCAAGGCCTTCGAGATCGCCTCTCCGATGCCGCGGCTTCCGCCCGTCACCAACGCCACACGCGCCATGCCTGTCCTCCCTTGTGATTGATTGTTCCGCCTCTTCGGGCGGTGCGTCCGGGCGGAGCCCGGACGCGGATCGCCGATCTCGGATCAGCGCTCCAGGCACATAGCTACGCCCATGCCGCCGCCAATGCAGAGCGTGGCGAGCCCACGCTTCGCGTCGCGCTTGCCCATCTCGTGCAGCAGCGTGACGAGCACGCGCGCCCCGGAGGCGCCGATCGGATGGCCGATCGCGATCGCGCCGCCGTTGACGTTCACGATCTCCGGGTCCCAGCCCATGTCCTTGTTCACGGCGCAGGCCTGGGCCGCGAAGGCCTCGTTCGCCTCGACGAGATCGAGGTCCTGGACCTTCCAGCCGGCCTTCGCGAGCGCCTTGCGAGAGGACGGGATGGGCCCGGTCCCCATGATGGCGGGATCGACGCCCGCGGTCGCCCAGGACACGATGCGGGCGATCGGCGTCAGCCCGCGGCGGTTCGCTTCCGCGGCCGTCATGAGGACGAGCGCGGCCGCACCGTCATTGATGCCGGAGGCGTTCGCGGCCGTGACGGTCCCGTCTTTCGAGAACGCGGGCTTGAGCTTCGCGACCGCGTCGAGCGTCGTGCCGGCCCGGATATACTCGTCATCCTCGACCACGACGTCGCCCTTGCGGCCCTTCACGGTCACGGGCGCGATCTCGTCCTTGAACTTGCCGGCCTTCTGGGCGGCCTCGGCCTTGTTCTGCGACGCGACGGCGAATCGGTCCTGATCGTCGCGGGAGAGCTGCCACTTCTGGGCGACGTTCTCGGCCGTGTTGCCCATGTGGTAGCCGTGGAAGGCGTCGAGGAGCCCGTCCTTCAGCATCGTGTCGATGAGCTTCAGGTCGCCCATCTTGGTGCCGCCGCGCATATAGGCGGCGTGGGGCGCCATCGACATCGATTCCTGGCCGCCGGCCACGATCACGTCGGCGTCGCCGTTCGCGATCTGCTGCATGCCGATCGCGACCGCGCGCAGGCCGGAGCCGCAGAGCTGGTTCAACCCCCAGGCCGTCTTCTCCTGCGGGATGCCGGAGGCCATCGCGGCCTGGCGCGCGGGATTCTGGCCCTGGCCGGCCGTCAGGATCTGGCCGAGGATAACCTCGTCCACCTCTCCGGGCTCGACCTTGGCGCGCTCCATGGCAGACTTGATCGCGATCGCGCCGAGCTCGTGGGCGGGCGTGTTCGCGAAGGCTCCGTTGAAGGATCCGACCGGCGTGCGGGCGGCCCCGACGATGACGATGTCGGCCTCGGGCATTGAGCGTTCTCCCGTTCGTCCGACGCGAGGCGGCGCCGGCGCATCGGGGGATCAACGCCCCGGCCTCCTCCAAGTCAAGCGGAGCCGGGCGAGCCTATTTGCGGTGGCGGTTCGTCCGTGAAATGGTCGGCGGCACGGCAGGAGCCGCAGTTCGGGATCCGCGATGGCGAGCGAGAAACCACCGACGATCATCAAGAAATACGCGAATCGCCGCCTCTACCACATGGGCACAAGCACCTACGTGACCCTGGAAGATCTCGCCCAGATGGTGAGGCAGGGCGAGGATTTCGCGGTGACCGACGCCAAGAGCGGCGAGGACATCACTCGCTCGGTGCTCGCCCAGATCATCTTCGAGCAGGAGAACAAGCAGGGTCAGAACCTCCTGCCGACCGCCTTCCTGCGCCAGCTCATCCGCTTCTACGGCGACAGCCTGCAATCGCTGGTGCCGCGCTACCTCGAATTCTCCATGGACCACCTGACCCGGGACCAGAACCGCTTGCGCGAGCAGATGGAGAAGACCTTTGGCCCCGTCGCGGTGCACGCGATCGAAGACCAGGTCCGGGCCAACATGACGTTCTTCTCGGAGGCGATGCGGATGTGGGCGCCCTTCGCGACGCCGCCCGTCGCGCCCTCCGGGCCGGACGCGAAGCCGGGCGCCGCGCCGCCCGAGAGCACGGACATCGACGCCCTGAAGCGCCAGATGGCCGAGATGCAGGAGAAGCTCGAGGCGCTCAGCCGCAAATAGGCGTCAGCCGGCCGCCCGCATCGGCGTCTCGACCTCGGCGTCGATCTGGGGGCGGCCGCAATGGTTGCCCTGCAGAAGATCGACGCCCCAGCTCGCGAGGAGCCCCGCCGTCTCCTCGTTCTCGACCCATTCGGCGACGGTCGCGATGCCGAGATGGTGCGCGAGGTCGACGAGAGCCTGGACGAAGAAGCCGTCGCGCGGGGACCTGGACAGGTTCTGGACGAACGCGCCGTCGATCTTGACGATGTCGACCGGGAAGTTGCGCAGGTGCCGGAACGAGGTGTGGCCGGAGCCGAAATCGTCGATCGCGATGGCGACCCCGAGCGCCTTCATGGCGTCGAGCTTGCGCCGGGTCTGGTCGGGATCGCTGATCGCTGCGGTCTCGGTCACCTCGACGATGAGGCGCGAGGCAACGCCCGGCCGCGAGCCGAGATGGGCCGAGAAGGTCGCGAGCCAGTCGGGCGAGGCGAGGGTCTGGGGCGAGACGTTGACCGAGAGACGCGCCTCCGGTGTCGAGAGCAGCCAATCGGCCGCGAGCTCGAGGATGCGCGCGTCGACGAGCGGGACGAGGCCGCTTGCCTCGGCGCCCGGCACCACGTGGCCGGCCGCGAGCAGCGCTCCCGTCTCGCCGCGCACCCGGAGGAGGCCTTCGTGGAAGGAAGGCTCGCGGGTCCGTGCGTCGACGACGGGCTGCCGCGCGAGGACGATCCGACGGCTATTGAGCAGCGACACGATGTCGAGCGCCGTATCCGGCTGTGCCGCGGCGGCGCCCTCACGCGCCCGCGCCGGGTCGTAAAGGACGATCCCGCCCCCGAGGCCGCGCTTCGCCGCGGCAAGGCTGCGCTCGGCGCGTCCGAGAAGGCCGGTCGCGGCGGCCGCATGGTCGGGCGCGGTGGCGGCCCCGACCAGGATGCGGGCCGAGACCGTGGCGCGCTCGGTCGCGATCGGCTCCGCCGAGACGGCCCGGCGCAGCCGCTCGGCCGCGATCCGAACCTGATCGACCGGGCAGTTGCGGAGCGCGAGAGCGAAGCGGTTGCCGCCGTATTGGGCGAAGCGGTCCCGCCGGCGCATGACGGACCGCATGCGGTCGACCACGGTCCGGATCACGGCATCGCCGGTCTCGAATCCATGGTCCTCGTTCACGGCCTCCGCGTTCTCGAGCGCGATCGCGAACACGGTGATCGGCTGCTTGCCCCGGATCGCGTGCCCGATCTCCCGCGCGACGGCGGCCAGGAAGGCCGCCCGCTCGCGAGCCCCTGCCGCCCCGACGCCGCCCGCGACCTCGGCGGCGCTGCGCACCCGCATCGCGCCGTGCACGAAGGCGGGACGGCCGTCCTGGCCGGCATACCAGCGGCCCGTATCCTCGATCGAGAGCTCGAGATCGGCGCGCGGGCGCAGGATGTAGGTGGCCGAGAAGGCGATGCCGGATCCGTCGTCGGGGCCCAGGCTCGCCGCGACCGCCTCGGCCCGGCTCTGGCCGCCCTCGGCCGTGTCGACGAGGGACGCGAAATCCCCTCCGCTCGACCAGGCCGCGAGATCCGGCAGCCCGAACACCTCGGGGGCGTTCGCGCCCCAGTTCAGCCGGTCGGACGCGAGATCCCAATCATAGACGACGAGACCGATGGAGGTCAGGATCGCCCGCGGGTCGCCGGGCAGTTCCGCGCCGTGGCGCGCGCGAGCGCTGATCACCTGTCCCGCCCGCATCGCCCTCTCCGCGACGGCTGACCCGGCCTGGAACAGGACCGGACGCCGACGTCGTCACCCGCGCCGATTGTGCCGGAACGATGCAGGGCTGCGGGTTAACGCACGGTGTAACGCTGGCCGCCGGATTGCTCCGGAGCGTTCTCAGAAGGGGAGCGTCGCATGCAGGACCAGACGAATATCGAGCAGCCCACGTCGCGAGCGCTCGTGATCGTCGGGCGCACCGAGCCGACACGCGTGGCGCATGAGGGTCGCCGGCCTGAAGCGCCGTTCCTGGCGCAGATCATCGCCAGCCAACGGCGTTTGCCAGCCTACCGGGTCGCGCGTCGGGCGGAGCCGTGCGTCGCGACGCGGGCTTATTCCGAGCCGCTCTCGGTCGGCGCCCTCGCGGCGCTCGACCGGACGGTGTAACCGCGAACCGCCTCAGGCGTCCGACTTGACCTTGAGCACCTGCCGGCCGCGATACATGCCGGTCTTCAGGTCGACATGGTGCGGGCGGCGCAGCTCGCCCGAATCCTTGTCCTCGATATAGGTCGGCGCCTTGATGGCATCGGCCGAGCGGCGCATCCCCCGCTTGCTCGGCGAGGTCTTTCTTTTCGGAACGGCCACGGGTGATCTCCGTCGGAAACGGCGCCGGATCCGTCGCGACGGCCGGACATACGCCAAGATGTTCTTGAGGCGCGGCTCCATACACCGCCGGCCCCGCCTTGACCAGAGCGATCAGCGCGCGAGGCACCCCGTCAGGTCGCCGGCCCGGGCGACCCGCGCGCCGAGCCGGCCGGCCAGCGCCTGAAGCCGCCGGGACGGACGTCCCGCGTCCCGCTCGATCGGGTTCGGCAGCGAGACCGTGAGAAGCAAGGCCTCGCGCGCCGTGAGGTCTCGGGCGCTCTTGCCGAAATAGCGGCGGGCCGCCGCCTCCGCGCCGAACACGCCATCCCCCCATTCGGCGACGTTCAGGTAAACCTCCATGACGCGACGCTTCGGCCAGACGAGATCGAGATAGAGCGCGAGAGGGATCTCGAGACCCTTGCGGATGTAGGAGCGCGACGACCAGAGGAAGAGGTTCTTGGCGACCTGCATCGTGAGCGTCGAGGCGCCGCGGCTCGGCCCGTCCTCGTCCGCCTCGTCGATGACCGCGCGGAGCGCGTCCCAATCGACCCCGTGGTGGAGGCAGAAGCGCTGATCCTCCGAGGTCAAGACCGCGCGAGGGAGCGCGGGCGCGATCGCGTCGAGCGGCACGACGACCCGCTCCACGGGCTGCCCGGCAAGCCAGCGCCGGAGCATCAAGGTCGAGACCGGGGTCGCCACCAGGTAGGCGAGCCCGAGGGCCGCGACCGCCCCGGGAATCGCCAGGGCGAGGAGAATGACGAGGCCGGCGAGGCGCCTCGCCCAGCGGCGGCGCGGCCGTCCCTCCCTCAGACCGTAACCTGCGTGCCGACCTCGACCACGCGGCCAGTCGGGATCTGGAAGAAGTCGGTCGCGTCCGAAGCGCTGCGCGCGAGCGCGATGAAGAGCTTATCCTGCCAGAGCGGCATCGAGGAGCGCACGGCCGGCCGGATCGAGCGCCGGGACAGGAAGAACGAGGTCGACATGATGTCGAACTTGAAGCCGAGACGGCGCAGCTGCGCCAGGCTGCGCGGGATGTTGGGGATCTCCATGTAGCCGAAGGTGAGCTCGATCTTCCAGAACGAGTCGCCGATATGGTCGAGATGCACGCGCTCCTCCGGAGGGACGCGCGGCATGTCGACCGAGCGCACGGTCAGGACGACGTTGCGCTCGTGCAGCACCTTGTTGTGCTTGAGGTTGTGGAGGAGCGCGGACGGCGCGGTCGCGGGGTCGCTCGTCAGGAAGATCGCGGTGCCGCGCACCCGATGCGGCGGGCTGCGCTCCAGCATGCCGACGAGCTCCGCCAGCGCCACGTCCGTCTTGCGGGCCTTCTCGAAGAGGATGCGCGTGCCCTTCACCCAGGTGCCCATGACGAGCACCAGGAAGGCCGCGAGCAGGAGGGGCATGAAGGCGCCCACGACGACCTT
>JAFAPJ010000354.1 GCA_019247255.1 Methylobacteriaceae bacterium
TTCACCCGGTCAAAAGCGCGCGCCGATGTCGCGCGGATCATTGAGCTCTACCGCCGCCAGGGCCGCTTCGCAGCCACGGTCGACCCGAAGATCGTCCAGCTCGAGCAGAATCGCGTCGACGTGGTTTTCGAGATCAAAGAGGGTCCGCGCTCGCACATCCGCGCGATCAACATCATCGGCAACCAGCATTTCTCGGCCCGCACCCTGCGCTCGCAGATGGCGACGAAGCGGACGGGGCCATTGAGCTTCCTCGGCTCGGGCGATGTCTACGATCCGGACCGTCTCGCCTACGACCAGCAGAAATTGCGGCAATTCTACCTGACCCAGGGCTATGCCGATTTCCGCGTCGTGTCCGCCGTCGCCGAGCTGACGCCGGACAAGCGCGACTTCGTCATCACCTACGTCGTCGAGGAAGGGCCGCGCTACAAATTCGGCGACGTCAAGGTTCAGAGCTCGATTCGCGACCTGAAGGCGGAAAACCTCAGCCGGCTGCTGCCGATGAGGAAGGGCCAGTGGTACAACGCCAAGCAGGTCGAGGACACGGTCACCGGCCTCAACGAGAGCGCCGGCCTGTTCGGCTATGCCTTCGCGGACGTCGAGCCCGACTTCAAGCACGACAAGGCCACCCAGACGATGGGGGTCACGTTCAACGTCGCCGAAACGCCGCGCGTCTATGTCGAGCGGATCAACATCAACGGCAACACCTTGACCCGCGACCGGGTCGTGCGGCGCGAGTTCCGCATCGCCGAGGGCGATCCGTTCAACAGCGTCATGGTCAAGCGTTCGCGCGACCGCATCCAGTCGCTCGGCTATTTCCAGGACAATCTGGAGATCGAGCAGAGCCAGGGCTCGGCGCCGGACCGCGTGATCCTCACCACGAACCTGCAGGAGAAGCCGACCGGCCAGCTCGAAGTCTCGGCCGGCTATTCGAGCATCGAACGCTTCCTCGTCAACCTTGCCATCTCCCAGCGCAATTTCATGGGCAAGGGCGAGACGGTCAACGCCTCGGTCCAATATTCGAGCTATTCGAAGTCGGTCGATCTCGGCTTCACCGAACCGTACGTGTTTGGCCGCAACATCGCGATGGGCGTCGACGTCTTCCGCCGCGACTATAACAGCTTCAACTTCATCGGCACGAACCGCCAGACGACCTACGACCAGGTCTCGACCGGCGGGCAGCTCCGCTTCGGCCTGCCGCTCACCGAATATTGGTCAATGGCGCTGCGCTATATCCTCAGCGTCGACAAGGTCTCGCTGGACCAGGCGACCTTCTTCACCAACGGCGTCTGCGATCCGCTCAAGGCCGGCCGCTATCTCTGCGAGGCGCTGGGCCAGCGGACCACGTCGGCGATCGGTTATTCGCTCGTCGACCAGAATCTCGACAACACGCTGCGCCCGACGAGGGGCTACCGGTTCGTGTTCAACCAGGATCTGGCGGGCCTCGGCGGAAGCGTGCGATACCTGAAGACCTATGCGACCGCCGATAAGTGGTGGCATCTTCCCGGCAATTTCGTCTTCAACCTCCATGCCGAGGGCGGCTACGTCCACAGCTTCGAGAAGGCGCGGGCGGCCGACGAGGATCCGGTCCGCATCACCGACCGCTTCTTCCTCGGCGAGCCGCAGATCCGCGGCTTCGACATTCGCGGCGTCGGGCCGCGCGTGGTGCGCTACTTCTACAAGAAGGATTCGGCCGGCAACTACGTGGTCGATGCCAACGGCAATTATGTGCTCGACACGACCAAGAACGACATCGTCGACGACGCGATCGGCGGCCGCGCTTATTATCTCGGACGCGCCGAAGTGGAGATTCCGGTCAGCAACCAGTTCAAGGAGATGGGCCTCAGACCGTCGATCTTCGTCGACGTCGGCGCGGTGTTCGGCGTCCGCCATCCGACGACGCAGACGGTGGCGCCGAACGATCCCCGTACCAAGTCGCACTGCACCGACGCCAACGGCAATACGAGCGACACCGCGAGCGACGGTACCTGCGGGACCGGCCTGACGCTCGTTCCGCCGCTCGTCTCGGTGCCGTTCAGCGAGAAGTTCTACGGCGACTCGCCGCGGCCGCGCGTGTCGATCGGCTTCGGCGTGAACTGGAACTCGCCGTTCGGCCCGTTCAGGATCGATATAGCGAAGGCGCTTATCAAGGCGCCCGGGGATGATTCCAAACTCGTCACATTCAACGTAGGGACCTCTTTCTGATGACCAAATATCTCTTCGGCGCGGCGACCGCCGCGCTTCTACTTGCCATGCCAGGCGCCGCTTCGGCGCAGCGGGGCGGGGCCGCGGGCATCCTGATCGTCGACACCGACCGGATCATGGGCACCTGCACCGCCTGCGTCGCCGCCAATGCGCAGCTGCGCACCCAGGCGCAGTCGATCCAGGCGCGGCAGCAGCAGATCCAGCAGCAGCTGGGTACCGAGGGGCAGCCGCTCCAGACGGCCGTCCAGGCGCTCGGCGGCCGCCAGCCCGACGCCGCGCTCCAGCAGCGCATCACCGCTTTCCAGCAGCATCAGCAGCAGTTCGAGCAGGAGCTGCAGGGCCGTCAGCAGACGTTCGACTCGACGCGGGAGAACGTCACGCGCCAGATCGGCCAGCGGTTGATCGCGATCGTCGAGCAGGTGCGGGCACAGCGCGG
>JAFAPJ010000498.1 GCA_019247255.1 Methylobacteriaceae bacterium
CCTGGGGGGTCGAGTCGGGCGACATCACGTCGAACCTCCGGGCCGCCTTCTTCGGCTTTAAGGTCGGCGACGTCACGATCTCGCTCTCGACGACGGTCTTCGCGATCGGAATCTTCATCCTCGCGGTCGCGACGACGCGCGTTCTCCAGCGCTGGCTCGACAAGGCGTTCCTGCCCACGACCGACCTCGATGCCGGACTGCGCAACTCGATCGTGACGGCGATCGGCTATCTCGGCTTCTTCGCCGGAACCGCGCTCGCCTTCTCGTATCTTGGCCTCGGGCTCGACAAGATCGCGATCGTCGCCGGCGCCCTTTCGGTCGGCATCGGCTTCGGCCTGCAGTCCATCGTGAACAACTTCGTGTCCGGCCTGATTCTCCTCTGGGAGAGGCCCATCAGGGTCGGCGACCTCGTCGTCATCGGCGACGGCGAGGGCTACGTCCGGCGCATCAGCGTACGGGCGACCGAGATCGAAACCTTCGACCGGTCGAGCGTCATTATCCCGAACTCAAACCTGATCTCGGGCGTCGTGAAGAACCGCGTGCGCGGCGACAAGACGGGTCGCGTCGTCCTGCCCGTCCAGGTCCTGCGCAACCAGGATCCGGCGCGCGCGGCGGAACTGCTCGTCGGCGCGGCCTCCACCCACCCGGACGTGCTCGCCGATCCGCCGCCCCGCGTGGTGTTCCGGAAGATCGGCGACACCTGGCTGGACCTCGAGCTGTATTGCTACGTCGACGACGTGAACAAGCAGCTGCGCGTGCAGAGCGACCTGAACTTCAAGGTCTTCTCGACGCTGGTATCGTCCGGGATCATGCCGCCCCTAGGGCCCGGCGCGATGAATATCGGCGGGCTGGAGCAGGTTCAGGCGGCCCTGCAGGGCATCGCCGACTCGATCGCCAAGGCGAGGGTCGCCGAGACCGCGGGTCCCGGACCCGAGGAGGCCGCAGCACGGCCCCGCCGAAGCGCCCCGAAGGCCGTGCCGTCGTCGTGAGCTAGGGCGTCAGCCCAGGCGGGATAGGCGGCGCCTCGTTCATGAGCGTCACCGTCACGCGCCGGTTCGCCGCGATGTACGGGTTGTCCGGAAACATCGGGTCGGTATCGGCTTTGCCGGCGACGAGCGCGAAGCGGTCGTCCGGCACGCCGGCGCCCGCCAGGAGATCGCGCACGACGCTCGCGCGTCCCGTCGACAGCTCCCAGATCGGACCTTCCGGGCGCTGACCGGGCCGGGTCGCGGCCGCGTGGCCGGTCACGGTCAACCTTTGGTTCAGCTTGCGCAGGGTGGGCGCGATCCCGCTCAGGATCTGGCGCACGCGCTCGAAGGGCTGCGTCGAGCCGGTCGCGAACATCGACCGCCCATCCTGATCGATCAGGGAGACGTTGAGACCCGCGAGCGTCTCCTCGACGATGATGTTCTTCGACAGCTCCGCGATATCGGGAAGGTCCTGCAGCGCCTGGCGCAGCGAGGCCGCCGCGAGCGAGAACCCCCGCTCCTCCTCGGCCGCCGCCGGCTCGTCATCCGTGCCGAGCGAACCCCAGCGCGGGCGGTCGGACGCCTTCTCGGGCGGCATGTTGCGGAGATTGCGCACGCGGTCGCGGACCGGCACGCCTTCCTGCTCGACGATGCCGGCGAAGCGGCTCTCGCGCGTCGTCCCGAAGGCGTCGCGCATCGAGCCCGCGACGAGCTGAAGCTTCTTCTGGTCCTGCGTCGAATAGGCCGCGACCATCACGAAGAAGCTCATGAGGAGCGCCATGAGGTCGGCGAAGGTCACGAACCAGCCGTGACCGCCGTGAGCCCCGCCCTTCTTGCGCCGCGCCATGAGGTCCGCCCCGTCAGGCCGCTTCGGCGAGCTCGGCCCGATGGTGCTCGGGCAGGTAGGCGACGAGCATCTCCTTCACGAGCGCGGGACCCTTCGCGTCGCGCAGCATCAGCACACCGTCGATGATGAGGGAGCGGGAGACGTCCTCCTCCTCCATCTTCACGTGGAGCTTGTCCGCGATCGGCAGGCAGATGAGGTTCGCGATGAGCGCGCCGTAGAGCGTCGCGAGGAGCGCGGTCGCCATCGCCGGACCGAGCTTCGAGGGGTCCGACATGTTGGCGAACATCGTCACCATGCCGAGGATCGTGCCGATCATGCCCCAGGCCGGCGCGCAATCGCCGTAGGCGCGGTAGACCTTCGAGCCCTCGTCGAGCCGCTGGAGGAAGATGTCGCGATCCTTCTCCATCGTCTCCCGGATGAACTCGCGGTCGTACCCATCGACCAGGTAGCGGACGCCCTGAGCCAGGAACGGGTCCTCGATCTCGGCATTCTCGAGGGCCATCGCGCCGGACTTGCGCACGAGGTCGGCGTAGCGGGTGAGCTCCTCGATCAGCTCTCGCGGATGCATCGTGCGCCCGCCGAACGCGAACTTGATGCCCATCGGGAGACCGTGCGCGATGACCGCGAACGGGAAGCGAGTCATCGTCGCGCAGGTCGCGCCGCCGAAGATGACGATGACCGCGTGCTTGTCGAAATACGCGGCGAAGTTGCCGCCATCGATCAGGATGAGGCCGACGATGACGGCGACGCCGCCGACCAGACCGGCGCCGGTTGCGATATCCATGCGGCCCTCGTGGCGCGCGCGTCGCCGCGACGCGCTGGGTGAGACGTTAGGGAGCCGCCTTGAAGGAAGCGTTAAGTTGCATCCTCGCGTCCAAGGCAGTCCGCGCGCTTTCCGCCGGTTACGCGAGGGCGCGGGTCTGGCCTCGCCGGGCAGCGCCTCGTAAGAAAGGGCGCGTCATCGTCGCATGCCGGAGCCCCGCCCCGCGTGAGCTCTCAGCCTCACCCCTTGGTCGCCATCTCCGGGACGCCGGGTCTCGCCACCCCGTGGCGGGCGAGCTGGTGGGCGCGCCGTCGCCGCAACCGTGAGGGCTCCGCGCCAAGCGCGACGCGGTCCGGCGGGTTCCGGCGGGTCGGGCGCCGGATCGGCCTCGGTCGGGCTCTTGCGATCGCGCTCACGATGGCCTTCATCGCGGTTCGCATCTGGGATCCGTACCCTGTCGAGGCGATTCGCCTGCGTACCTTCGACTTTTTCCAGATGGTCTCGCCGCGCAAGCCGATCCCAACCCGACCGGTGATGATCGTCGACATCGACGAGGCGAGCCTGGGCGCTGTCGGGCAATGGCCTTGGCCTCGCACGCTTGTCGCCGAAATCGTCACGAAGCTCACGCAGGCTGGCGCGGTGGCGATCGCGTTCGACATCGCCTTCCCGGAACCGGATCGGCTCTCGCCGAACCTCGTCGCGGACTCGCTGCCGAACCTCGACGAGCGGACGAAGAGCATCCTGAAGGCGCAGCCCTCGCATGACGACGTGCTCGCCTCCGCCATGGGCGCGAGCCGGGTCATCCTCGGGCAGACGGCGCTGAGCCAGGCCGGCGCCCCGGTCGATCCCGCGCAATACCCGTCGACGGGCTTCGCGTTCCTCGGACCTGACGCCTCGCGCTTCATCCCGAGCTTCCCGGGGCTCCTGCGCAACGTGCCGGCGCTCGAGCAGGCGGCGGCCGGTCGAGGCCTGTTCACGATCCTGCCCGAACAGGACGGCATCGTGCGCCGCGTGCCCCTGTTCCTCTACGCGGGCGGATCCCCGGCGCCGACGCTGTCGGTCGAGATCCTGCGGGTGCTGACCGGCGCGGGCGCCGTTCTCGTGCGCACGGACGCGGCCGGCGTCCGCGGGATCGCGCTACCCCAGATCGAGATTCCGACGGACCCCTACGGCCAGATCTGGGTGCATTTCGCGCCCCATGATCCGTCCCGTTACATCTCCGCGAAGGATGTCCTGACCGGAGCCGCCTCCCCTGCCCTCCTGGCGAACAAGATCGTCCTCGTCGGCACCTCGGCGCTGGGCCTTCTCGACAACAAGACGACGCCGATCGACCGGTCGATGCCTGGCGTCGAGGTGCACCTTCAGGTTCTCGAGAGCGCGCTCACCCGCTCGACCCTTGTGGTGCCGAACTACGCGATCGCGATCGAGCTCCTCGTCGCCGTGGCGGTCTGCCTCGCGATCGTCCTGTTCGCCCCGATCCTCGGCTCGCTGAACCTGCTCGCCTTCGGGGCCGCGGTCGCCGCCTTCCTGGT
>JAFAPJ010000564.1 GCA_019247255.1 Methylobacteriaceae bacterium
GTCGTGGACAAGTTCGTGCTGCAGCTCGAGGCGCAGCTCGCCGACCGCAACGTCGTCATCGAGCTCTCGGACGAGGCGCGGGACTGGCTGTGCGAGAACGGCTACGACGAGGCGATGGGCGCGCGGCCGATGGCCCGTCTCATCCAGTCGACGATCAAGACGCGGCTTGCCGACGAGGTCCTGTTCGGCAGGCTCAAGAACGGCGGCGCCGTCCGGGTGGTGCTCGAGGAGAAGGACGGCAAGCGCACGCTCGGCTTCGAATATCCGGAAGGCCCGGTCACGCCGCGCCCGGAGAAGGTCGTCGAGGCGAAGCGGCCGAAGCGTAAGCCGCGGCCGCTCGGGCGGCGGCCGAAGCCGCGTGATCCCGGCGGCGAGGGCGGGGGCGGTATCCGCACCGTGCCCAAGGTGCCGCTCGTGAGGGCGTGATGAGCGGCATCCATGCCGGCCCGCTCCACCAGGCCGGCCCCGAGGACGAGCATCACGCGGGACCGCTTCACCAGGCGGAGTCGGCGCATGCGCCCGCGGCCCAGCGCCGGACCGAGCGCGAGAAGCGCTGGGAGCGCCGGCGCCGGCGCCTCGTGTTCGAGGAAGTGCTCGGCTGGATCCTGGTGCCCGTCGTGCTGCTCGCCGGGTATTGGGCCTTGAAGGCGACGCTCGACGCGCTCGGCACGAGCCCGAGCGCGCTCATCGAAGGCCTGCGCACCGCGCTCTCCGGCCGCTCCTAGCGCGACCGCTCAGGCGGCCGCCGGAACGAGGTCGGGCTCCCGGAAGCCGACGTCGATTGCCGGATGGGCGAGATGCGCCACCGCGTTGGCGAGCGTCTTCGCGCCCGCGGCGAGCGCGATCGCCACCGCGGCGCGTCGGTCGAAGCCGGCCGAGGTCAGGGCCTGCACGTCGCCATCCGAAACCTGCGTCCGATTGGAGGCAACCGCGGTCGCGAAGCGGCGAACGGCGTCGAGCTTCAGGTCGGGAAGGGGCGCGCCAGCGCGTAGGGCCGTGACCACCGTCGCCGGGGCGCCCGCCTTGGCGGCGAGCGTCGCATGGACGGCGACCCCGTATTCCGCCCCGTTCGCCCGGCTGGCCGCCGCCATGGCGACCTGCTGAGCGATCGGGTCGAGCGACGTCGCGGCGAGCGCGTGCAGCATGGCGAGATAGCCCTCGAGGGCAGCCGGCTCGACCGCGATCGCCCGCGCGAGATTGGGCACGAAGCCGAATGCTTCGCCGATCTTGGCCAGAGCCGGCGCGGCCTGCACGGAATCCTCTTCCGCACCGAGACCGCGGAAGAGCGCCGGCCCCCGCACGTCGAGGGTTCGCGCCAGGAACGCGCCGATGACGGTCGCGACCTCGTCCAGATGGGTCTCGAGCGGAAAATGGCCCGCATCGATCAGGTGGATCTCGGCGTCCGGAAGGTCGCGGCGAAACGCTTCCGCTCCCGCCGGGAGGAAGAAGGGATCGTTTCGACCCCAGACGGCCAGCATGGGCGGACGATGCTGCCGAAGGTAGGCCTGAAATCGCGGATAGAGAGCTACGTTGCTCCGGTAGTCGCGAAACAGGTCGAGCTGGATCTCGGCGTTTCCAGGCCGATCGAGGAAGTGCTGGTCGAGCGCGTAGCTTTCGGGCGCGATCCGAGACGTGTCGCTCTCGCCGTGCGTGTACTGGAGGCGGGTGAAGTCGGCCGCGAGAAGCGTTCGCAAGGCTTCGCGGTTGGCGGGGCTCGGATCTTCCCAATAGGCCCGGATCGGACTCCAACCGTCGCTAAGTCCCTCCTCGTAGGCATTTCCGTTCTGGGAGATCAGCGCCGTCACGCGTTCCGGGCGCGACAGGGCGAGTCGGAAGCCGACCGGAGCTCCGTAATCGAACATGTAGAGAGCGTAGCGATCGAGGCCGATCGCGTCGGTGAAGCTCTCCACCACCTCGGCCAGGTGATCGAACGTGTAGGCGAACTCGCTCGCCGCCGGAGCGTCGGAGAACCCGAAGCCGGGCAGATCGGGGGCGATGACCCTGTACTTGCGGGCGAGGCGCGGGATGAGGTCGCGGAACTGGTGGCTCGACGACGGGAAGCCGTGCAGCAGCACGAGCGCGGGCGCGTTTTCCGGTCCGGCGGCACGATAAAATAGCGTCACGGCTGCACCGCGGCTGCGGTCCTGGACGACGACCGAATGATAGCTGGTGGGTGACGACATGAGGACCTCCCGAGCCCGAGTCAGCTCTTGTACCGAACGAACGGTACAATGATGGCGGCGGACGTGCAAGTGCATTACTGCGCTTGCCCAGGCTCCGGCGGCGATGTAAATTGAACCGATTGATCGGTGTATCTGGATGCCTGCTGCTTCGGCGACGAAGGACGAGACCGTGGAGCGCCTGTTCGCGGTCTTCCGTGACAAGGGCTTCGAGGGTGCGTCGCTGGCGGATCTCTCGCGCGCCACGGGGCTCGGACGGTCGAGCCTGTATCATCACTTCCCGGCCGGGAAGGAGCAGATGGCCGAGGCCGTGCTGGCGCGAGCGCTCGCCGTCATCGACGAGGCGATCGTCGGGGCGGCGGCGTCACCGGGCCCGCTCAAGCCGCGGCTGCGGCGCATCGTGGCGACCCTGACCGAGATGTATGGCGGCGGCCGAACGCCCTGCGTTCTCGCGCAGCTCGCGACGGCCGGCGTGGGAGAGGGCGCCCGCACGCTCCTGCGCCGAGCCTTCGAGCACTGGGTGGACGCGATCATGAGGTTGGCAGCGGAGTCTGGCCTGCCGGCGATCGAGGCGCGTCATTTCGCCGAGGATTGGGTCGCGCGCCTTCAGGGATGCCTGATCTGGCAGGCGGCGTCAGGCGATGCGGGACCTTTCGACCGGGCGCTGGACACCCTGCTGGCGCTCGGGGAGCCGAGTCGGTCTCAGCTGACCTGAGGATCGACCGGGCAGGGTTCGCCCGCTCACGACACGGGCTTGTCGGCGTTCGCGCTCCCCCGCGCGAGACGAAGCGCTTCCTCGGCGGCGCGAAACAGCGCGGCCGCCTTGTTCACGCATTCGCGGTGCTCGGCCGCCGGATCCGAATCATGGACGATGCCGGCGCCGGCCTGGACCACCATGCGGCCGTCCTTCACGACCGCGGTGCGCAGCACGATGCAGGTGTCCATCTCGCCGTCCGCCCCGAAATAGCCGATGCAGCCGCCGTAGGGACCGCGGGCCTGGGGCTCGAGCTCGTCGATGATCTCCATGGCGCGGATCTTCGGCGCGCCCGAGACGGTGCCGGCCGGGAAGCCGGCCGCGAGCGCGTCGAGCGCGTCGAGCTCCGGCCGCAGCCGGCCCTCGACGTGGGACACGATGTGCATGACGTGGCTGTAGCGCTCGAGGCAGAAGCTGTCCGTCACGCGCACAGAGCCGATCGTGCTCACGCGGCCGACGTCGTTGCGCCCGAGGTCGAGGAGCATGAGGTGCTCGGCCCGCTCCTTGGGGTCGGCGAGGAGCTCCTGGCCGAGGCGCTCGTCGGCCGACGGCGTCGCGCCGCGGGGCCGCGTGCCGGCAAGCGGCCGGATCGTGACCGTGCCGTCGCGCAGCCGCACCAGGACCTCGGGGCTGGAGCAGACGATCCCGCATTCCTCGAAATCGAGGAAGCACAGGAACGGCGCCGGATTGACCCGGCGCAGCGCTCGATAGAGCGCGAAAGCGGGAAGCGGGAAGGGCGCCTCGAAGCGCTGGGACAGGACGACCTGGAAGATGTCGCCCGCCCGGATGTACTCCTTGGCGCGCCCGACCATCGCCTCGAAGGCGGCCAAGTCCATGTTGGACGAGGGCTCGCCCAGCGAGGCGAGCTCGACGCTCGGCCCGTCCGGCGGAAGCGCTCCGTCCAGCGCCTGCGTGGCGGTTGCGAGCCGATCCTGGGCCGCCCTCCAGGCCTGGTCGGGCGTGACATCCGTCCCCGGCCGGACAGGCGTCAGAACCGCGATCTCGTCCTTCACCGAATCGAACACGACCATGACGGTGGGGCGCATCAGGATCGCGTCGGGCAGGTCGAGGCCCTTCGGCGGCCGCGGGCCGAGCCGCTCCATCTCGCGAACCATGTCATAGCCGAGATAGCCGAAAAGGCCGGCCGCCATCGGGGGAAGGCCGGGCTCGAGCGGGATCGCGCCCTCGGCGAGGATCGCCCGCAGGCTCGCGAAGGGGGCGCGGTCGTCGGGTTCAAGCGCGGGCGGGGCCGCGCCGTCGGAACGGCGGCGCAAAACGCTCGCCTGACCCGCCTCGCAGCGCCAGACGAGGTCCGGCGCGAGCCCGATCATCGAGTAGCGCCCGCGCACGGCGCCGCCCTCGACCGATTCGAGCAGGAAGGCCGGACCGGGAAAGGTCGCGCGCAGCTTCAAGTAGGCCGCGACGGTCGTGACGAGGTCGGCCGGCCGTCGCGCCGCCACGAGGAACGGCGCACCCTCGCGGTGTCGGCGCGCGAAGTCCGCGTCCGTCACGGGCGGGCGGCCTTCGCTCCGCGTCCCGTCACGATTCGCCGCCGATCGCGCGGCGGATGTTCTCGGGATAGGTCCGTACCCCGAGCTTCGCCTGCGCGTCCGCGATGTATTCGGAGAGGAGATCGTCGGCGAGCGCGGAGCGCAGGCGCTCCTCCGTCGCGGCCGCGTCCTGCGTCGTCGTGACGAAGGGCGGGACCGTCGCGCTCGCGACCCTGAACACGACCCGGGCCCCCGCCTGGCTCTCCGCGTCCGCTGCCTGGCCGACGGGCGTCGCGAAGATCCGGGCGACCGCGTTCGCCGGGAGGTTCGGCGCAGGCTGGGCGCGGGCGAGGTCTGAGACCGACACGACCTCGGTGCCGAGCTCCTTGGCGACCGCCTCCAGGGCCTCGCCCTTGCCGAGCCGATCCATGATCGTCCGGGCCTTCTCGGACAGCAGGCGGGCGGTCTCGTCGGACCGCCAATCGGCCGCGACGCGCTCGCGCACCTCGGCGAGCGTCCGGTCGCGCGCCGGCTCGATGCCCGTGACCTCGAACCAGGCATAGCCGCCGCCGGGGAGGCGGAGCGCTTCGGTGTCCGCCCCAATATCGGCGCGGAAGGCCGCCTGAAGGAGGCTTGCCTGGTCGGGCAGCCCGACGATCGGCTGCCCGTCCTTGCCGGTGCCCGTGCGGTCGATCGCCGGCATGCGGGTGAGCTCGAGGCCGCGCTCCTTGGCGACCTCCCCGAGCGGCTTCGCGGAGGCCCGCTGGTCCTCAATCGCGTCATGGACCTGCTCGATCCGCGAACGGGCTGCCTCCCGGGCAAGGTCGCGCTTCAGCTCGTCCTTGACCTCGTCGAAGGGCTTCAGCGTGCCCGGCTCGACGCGCGTGACCCGGACGATCACGGGCCCGAACCGTCCGTCGAGCACGGGCGTGACGCCGCCGGCGGCGAGCGTGAAGGCGGCGTCGGCCGTCGCCGGATCGAGCACCTCGCCGCGCGCGAAGGTGCCGAGCGTCAGCGTGCTCTCGTCGATCCCGCGCTCCTTCGCGACCTCCTCGAAGGGCGTGCCGGCCTTGAGCTTCTCCTCGGCGGCCGCGGCCGCGTCGCGGCTCGGGAACACGATCTGCTGGATGGTCCGCTTCTCGGGGCTGCCGAAGCGGCTGTCCTTCGCGCGCTCGTAGGCGCGGCGCGCCTCGTCGTCGCTGACCGCATCCGGCTTCGCGAGCGTCCCCGCGTCGAGCACGAGGACGTTGATCGCTCGGTATTCCGGCGCCCGGTAGGTCGCGCGTCGCTGGTCGAAGAAGCTTTGAAGCCCGGCGTCGTCGGGCGTCGATAGCTCGCCGACGCTCGTCGGGGCGAGAACCACGAACTCCACGCCTCGCCGCTCAGCCCCGTAGCGATGCACCGCCTCGCGCATCGCGAGCGGCACCGCGAGGTCGCCCGTCAGCGCCTCGACGAGCTGCTGACGCGCCAGGATCGTGCGCTGCTCGCGGACGAACTGCCCCTCGGCGATGCCGTTCGACCGCAGCAGCTCCGTGAAGGTCGCGCGGTTGAACTGGCCGTTCGGCCCCCGGAAGGTCGGGTCGTTCTGGATGGACTGGACGACGAGCGCGTCCGGCACGCTGAGCCCGAGCTCGCGCACCTTCTGGTCGATCGCCGCCTCCGAGACGAGGCGCGACAGGACGCGCCCCTCGAGGCCGATCGCGCGCGCGAGCTCGGGCGTGATCGGCTGCCGCGTGCGGCGCGCGAGATTCTGGAACTCGGTCTGGTACGCCGTGCGGAAGGCCTCTCCCGTCACGTCCACCTCGCCCACCCGGGCCACCTGCGTGCGCACCGAACCCCGGAAGATGTCGCCGATGCCCCAGATCGCGAAGGACACGATCAGGATCCCGAAGAGCAGGGCGATGATGACGCGGCCGACGATGCTGCGGCCGATCCGGTTGATCCCTTGGAGCATGCTTCCTGAACCTCTCGGGGTCGGCGATTAGCGCATGGGCCGAGAGGCGGAAAGGCGTCGCGGCCCGCGCAGTGCCCGCGTTGCCCGTCTCGCGGCGGGCTGTTACCCGCGCCGGGACGAGGAGACGCGTGAGGCATGGGTACGGGACGGCGGCCGCTGGTCGCGGGCAATTGGAAGATGAACGGCCTGCGCGCGCATCTGGCGCTCGTCGGCGAGGTCCGCGCCGGCTACGACCCCGGTCTCGCCCGCTCGGTCGATCTCCTGGTCTGCCCCCCTGCGACGCTGCTCCACGCGGTCGCTGAGGCTGCGCGGGGGTCCGGCATCGCGGTCGGCGGCCAGGACGCGCATCCGCTGGCGGCGGGCGCCTTCACGGGCGATCTCTCGGCCGAGATGCTGGCCGATGCCGGGGCGAGCCACGTCATCCTCGGCCATTCGGAGCGGCGCGAGGGCCATGCCGAGACCGACGCCCTCGTGCGCGAGAAGGCGTTCGCGGCGATCCGGGCCGGGCTCGTCCCGGTGATCTGCGTCGGCGAGACCTTGGCCGAGCGGGAAGGTGGCCGCGCGATCGCGGTCGTGACCGGCCAGATCCGCGGCTCCGTGCCGGACGACGCCCGGCCGGACCGGACGGTCGTCGCCTACGAGCCCGTCTGGGCGATCGGGACCGGTCGCACCCCGACGGTCGCGGACGTCGCCGAGATGCACGCGGCGATCCGCGCCGAGCTCGCGGCCCGCATGGGCGGGGGCGCGGAGGACGTGCGCATCCTTTACGGCGGCTCGGTGAAGCCCGGCAACGCGCGCGAGCTCCTCGCGGTCGAGAACGTCGACGGCGCGCTCGTCGGGGGCGCGAGCCTGGTGGCGGCCGACTTCCTGGCGATCGCACGGGCGGCCGACCGGAGCTGAGCGGCGGCGCCGGGCCGCGCTGCCGCCCGGCCCTTCAATCGCCACATCCCGCATGCTAGAGCGCCGCCGAGCGTCGCGGCGTCGCGCTGCCGCCAGGTTTCCCCATGCAATCCGTTCTCATCGTCGTCCACCTCCTGATCGTGCTCGCCCTCATCGGCGTCGTGCTCCTCCAGCGCTCCGAAGGTGGGCTCGGGCTCGGCGGGGGCGGCTCGGGCGGCGTGTCGGGCTTCCTCACGGGCCGCGGCCAGGCGAACGCCCTGACCCGGGCGACAGCGATCCTCGCGGGCCTCTTCTTCCTGACGAGCCTGGCGCTCGGCATCCTGGCGCATCGCGGCGCCGCGCCGCGCTCCATCTTCGACGGGGCGACGCCGGCCGCCGGCTCAGCGCCGGCTCAGGCTCCTGGCGCGCAGGGTCCGGGCGTGCTCGAGCAGCTTCAGCAGCTCCAGGGGCAGACATCCGGTGCGCCGGCCCCTGCCGCACCCGAGACGCCGTCGGCCCCCGCCGTTCCGCAATCGCGCTGAGGCGTGACGCGGCGGCCCGGAGCCTCCGCCACCCACAGGCTGTGGATCATCGGGGGACGACCGAGCGGGCGGCGCTGGCCAAGCCCGCGCGCCCGCAGTAAGGCTCAAATCCCATGACGCGGTATGTCTTCATCACCGGCGGCGTGGTCTCCTCCCTGGGCAAGGGTCTGGCATCCGCCGCGCTCGGCGCGCTCCTGCAGGCGCGCGGCTACAAGGTCCGGCTGCGCAAGCTCGACCCGTATCTCAACGTCGATCCGGGGACGATGAGCCCCTATCAGCACGGCGAGGTCTTCGTGACCGACGACGGGGCCGAGACCGACCTCGACCTCGGCCATTACGAGCGCTTCACCGGCCGGCCCTGCACCCGCGACGACAACATCACGACGGGCCGCATCTACCAGGACATCATCGCCAAGGAGCGGCGCGGAGATTACCTCGGCGCCACCATCCAGGTGATCCCGCACGTCACGAACGCCATCAAGGAGTTCGTTCTCGACGGGAATGACGGCTTCGACTTCGTGCTCGTCGAGATCGGCGGGACGGTGGGCGACATCGAGGGCCTGCCCTTCTTCGAGGCCATCCGCCAGCTCGGCCAGGAGCTCGACCGCGGACAGACGCTGTTCCTGCACCTCACGCTCTTGCCCTACATCCCGTCCGCGGGCGAGCTGAAGACGAAGCCGACCCAGCATTCCGTGAAGGAGCTGCGCTCGATCGGCATCCAGCCGGACCTTCTGCTCTGCCGCTGCGATCGCCCGATCCCGCGCGAGGAGCGGCGCAAGCTCGCGCTGTTCTGCAACGTGCGCGAGAGCGCCGTCATCGAGGCGCGCGACGTCGACACGATCTACGCCGTGCCGCTCTCCTACCGTGAGGCGGGCCTCGACCGCGAGATCCTCGACCATTTCGGGTTAGGCACGGTCGGCGAGCCGGAGCTCGACCGCTGGCGGACGATCCTCGACC
>JAFAPJ010000674.1 GCA_019247255.1 Methylobacteriaceae bacterium
GGCGACGCCGGCCGCAGCGAGGCTCTCGACGAGGTAGAAAAGGTAGGCCGGGCCGGAGCCCGAGAGCGCCGTCACGGCGTCGATCAGCTCCTCGCGCTCGACCCAGGCGACGAGCCCCGTCGCCGACAGGAGCGCGTGCGCGGCCTCCCGCTGCGCCGGGCTCGTGTCCGGCGTCGCGTAGGCGCCCGTCGCGCCGCGACCGATCGCGGCCGGCAGGTTCGGCATCGCCCGCACGATCGCGCGCGGGCCCGGGAGCGCCCGTGCGAGGTCGGCGACCGTCTTGCCGGCGAGGATCGAGACGAGGAGCGTGTCCGGTCCGATATGGGGCGCGAGCTGGCGTGCGACGTCGCCCAGCATCTGCGGCTTGATTCCAAGCACGAGCGCCTCGGCGGGCTCCGTCGGGCCGCGCGGGTTCAGCGCGAGGTCATGCGTCCGGACGAGGTCGTGCAGCGCGGCCGACGGGTGAGGCTCGATGATCGCGACCCGCGCCGGGTCGAGCCCGCGCGCGAGCCAGCCCTGGAGCAACGCGCCGCCCATGCGGCCCGCACCCGCGATAAGGAGGCGGGTCGGGAAGGCGGCGGGCGAGGGCGATGCCGTGTCGGGCATGACGGGCGCTTGGCACCGCCCGCGTGCCCGATCAAGCCTCGCCGGTCAGGCTTCGCCTTCCGTGACGAACAGGACGCCCTCGATCGCCTCGCGCGCCGTCTTTCCGGCCCAGAGGACGAACTGGAAGGCCTGGTAGTAGCGCTCGCAGGCCTCGACCGCGACCTTCAGCATGATCTCGCATTGGCCGTTCGTCGGCTCCGCGCCGCCGGCGAGAAGCAGCGCGTGACGGAACATGATGACGTTCTCGGCGCTCCAAAGGTCGAAATGACCGACCCAGAGCTGCTCGTTAGCCAGCGAGACGAGCTGGAGGATCTCCTGGCGGCGCCGCTCAGGCACCTTGAGGTCGAACGCGCAGGCGACGTGCAACGCCTCCACGTTCTCGATCCAGGTGAAAGCGACGTGGTACTCGGCCCAGCGCCCCGGCACCGTGATCGACATCTCGTCGAGCTCCGCCCGATCGAAGCTCCAATCGCGGATGGCGGCGAGCCGCTCGACGATGTCGAGGGGATGCTCGGCCCGGGGGGTATCGATGAGAAGAGCAGCAGACATGGGTCCGTCGAGGAATCCTGGCTGGCGGTTGCGGCGGCGCGCACGTCCGGCCGCACGCACGCGCGAATCCGGTTCCGCTTGTGATCCGGCGAAGCCCGTCGGCGTCGGGCCGAATCAGTTGTCCATCGCTTATAGCCCGCTGGACTCAGCCGGTTCAAAGCGCGGGAGCTGCCGTCCACAGAGCCCTCCTGTGGACAGATCAACGGGTTGGTGACGATCGCCCGCTATGCCTAGTGGTCGATGACCGCGCTGAGTGCATTGCTCGCTGACGTCGAGGGCTCTCTCGGGCACGCCTCCGAGGGCGGGCGCTCGCGGACGCTGTCGCGCATCACCGACCTGCTGCTGCGCGATCTCGACCACCTGAGCCTCGACCAGGTGAGCGTGTTCGACCAGGTGATCGAGCGCGTCGCGGCCGCGAGCGAGGCGGCGGCCCGGGCCGCCCTCGCCGGCCGCCTCGCGTCCGTGCCGAACCCGCCGCGACGCACGCTCCTGTCGCTCGCGACGGACGACGATCCGGCGATCGCCGGTCCCGTCCTCACGGGCTCGCCGGCGCTCAGCGACCAGGACCTCCTGGAGATCGCCACGGGCCGCGGCCCGGAGCACCGTGTCGCCATCGCGAGCCGTCCGCGTGTCTCGGAGGTCGTGGCCGACCTCCTGGTCAGCGTCGGCGAGCCGATCGTCCTGCGCTCGGTCGCGGCGAATGCGGGCGCGCGGCTGTCGGCCTCCGCGACGGCGACGCTCCTCGACCATGCCCGGGGGGACGACGTTCTCCAGGAGCGCCTCGGCGGTCGCGAGGACCTCGAGCTCGCCCAGGTCCGCCAGCTCATCGAGATCGCCAGGGAAAGCGCCCGCCGCCGCCTACGGGCACCCCCGCCCGACGTCGGCGAGGCCGAACCCGCCCCGGAGACGGGCGCCCGGCACAGTTACGACGCTGCCCGGCAGCGGCTGGAGGAGATCCGCGCGTCTCGCCAGCTGACGGATGGCGACCTCGCGGCGGCGCTGGATGCGGGGCGGCTCGACGAGGCGATCTACCTCGTCGCCGAGCTGTCCGAACTGCCGCTCGGGCGGGTTGAGGAGATGGTCGAGGACGAGGAGAGCGAGCTTCCGCTCGTCATCGGCCGAGCGCTCGTCTGGCCTTGGCGCACCGTGCGCAACCTCCTCAAGACACGGGGCGGGCGCTGGGCGGATCGGGTGATCCTGCGGCAGGCCGAGCGCCGCTTCGTCGGGCTCGATCCCGGCACGGCCATGCGGGTCCTGCACATCGTCCGGGTCCAGGCCGGGCTGATGGAGGTCAGACGCGCCTGAACGTGAGATACGACGGTGGCCGGCCCTCGCGCAGCGCCTTCGCCTCGTAGCGCGTCCCGGGCCAGCCGGCCCAGGGCCGACGCCACGCCTCGCTGCCTTGGGCGTCCCAGGCGAAATCTGGCGAGCGCAGGACGCGGGCCAGCGTCCAGCCCGCGTAATCGTCGATGTCGGTCGCGAAGCGAAACTCGGCGTCGGGCTTTAACGCCCGGGCGAGACGGGCGAGGGTCGCGTCCGACACGAAGCGGCGCTTGCGCTGCCGCCGCTTCGGCCAGGGATCCGGGAACAGAAGGTAGGCGCGGTCGAGCGAGGCGGGCGGGAGCGCCTCGAGGAGCTCGGTCGCGTCCCGGTCGAAGAGCCGGACGCTACGGAGACCGTCCTCCGCGATGGCGGCCAGCATCTTGGCCATCCCGTTGACGAACGGCTCGACCCCGATGAGCCCGACCCCCGGATGCGTCCGGGCGGCCGCGGCAAGATGCTCGCCGCCGCCGAAGCCGATCTCGAGCCAGATCGCCGTGGGTGAATGAGCGAAGAGCGTGCCGAGGTCGGCCGGCAACGGAAGCGCGACCGCGAGCCCGGGCAGGAGGTCGCGCAAGCGCTCCTCCTGGCCGGCGCGGAGCCGCTTCCCCTTGCGCCGGCCGTGAAACCCGCCGGGTCCGGCGGGCTCGGGGCCCATCTCAGGTGCGACCGACGCCGCTCAGGCGAAGGCGCGGCGCAGCCCGTCCGCGAGGTCGGTCCGTTCCCAGGAGAAGCCGCCTTCCTGGTCCGGCTCGCGGCCGAAATGGCCGTAGGCCGAGGTGCGCGAGTAGATCGCCCGGTTCAGGTCGAGATGGGTGCGGATCCCGCGTGGGCTGAGGTCCATAACCTCCATGAGCACCGCCTCGAGACGGTGCGGATCAACCTCCGCGCCCTCGAGATCGGCGTAGATGGAGAGGGGCTTCGCCACCCCGATCGCGTAGGAGAGCTGGATCGTGCAGCGCTGCGCGAGACCGGCCTTCACGACGTTCTTGGCGAGGTAGCGCGCCGCGTAAGCCGCCGAGCGGTCGACCTTGGTCGGGTCCTTGCCCGAGAACGCGCCGCCGCCATGGGGGGCCGCGCCGCCATAGGTGTCCACGATGATCTTGCGGCCGGTGAGGCCGCAATCGCCGTCCGGCCCGCCGATGACGAACTTGCCGGTCGGGTTCACGTGCCAGACGGTCTCGGAGGAAATCCAGTCCGAGGGCAGCGCCTGGCGCACGTAGGGCTCGACGATGTCCTTCACGTCGTCCGACGAGAGGTCGGGGTCGAGATGCTGGGTCGAGACCACGATCTGCGTCGCGGCGACGGGCTTGCCGCCCTCGTAGCGCACCGTGACCTGGCTTTTCGCGTCCGGTCCGAGGGTCGCCGCTTCGCCGGATTTCCGTGCGTCGGCGAGAAGCTTGAGGATTTTGTGCGAGTAGAAGATCGGCGCCGGCATCAGCTCCGGCGTTTCCGTGCAGGCATAGCCGAACATGATGCCCTGGTCGCCGGCGCCCTCGTCCTTGTTGCCGGACGCGTCGACGCCCTGCGCGATATCCGCCGATTGCGCGTGGAGCAGCACCTCGATCTTGGCCTCGCGCCAGTGGAAGCCGTCCTGCTCGTAGCCGATATCCTTGATCGCGTGCCGGGCGATGTCCTCGATCTCGGCCGGGCCGACGCCGCGGGGGCCGCGATACTCGCCCGCGATGACCACGCGGTTCGTGGTCGCGAGCGTCTCGCACGCGGCGCGGATCGACCAGGGATCGAGACCTTCCGAAGCACCGGCCCGGTAGAAGGCGTCGACCACCTCGTCGGAGATGCGGTCGCAGACCTTGTCGGGGTGGCCCTCCGAGACCGATTCGCTGGTGAACACGTAATTGGAACGGGACACGGCGCGCGCCTCACCTCTCGTCGACCGGCGCGAGGGTGGCCGGCAAGGCCGCGCTTCTGGCAGCCGCGGCGAGACGGGTCAAGCGAACGCGTTCTTTATGTCGAACGGTCGGACGCGTCCTGGCTACCGGCTTCCGCGATGGACTGCGCGAGCTCGACGAGGCGACGGCGCACGCGCGCGTCCGGGATCGACTGCAAGGCCTTCAGCATCTTGAGCCCGTCCGCCGTCAGGAGGTCGCTGACGTAGTTGCCCGCCTGGTTCTCGGAGAAGCCGGACGGCACGTCACCGGCCGTTCCGCCGTAGAGGTAGTCAATCGAGACGCCGAGCAGGCCGGCGATCTGCTGCAGGCGGCTCGCACTGATGCGGTTCGTGCCCTTCTCGTATTTCTGCACCTGCTGGAAGGTGAGCCCGAGCGCGTCGCCGAGCTTCTCCTGACTCATCCCCAGCATCATCCGGCGCATCCGCACCCGCGCACCGACATGTTTGTCGGTCGGATTGGGCG
>JAFAPJ010000396.1 GCA_019247255.1 Methylobacteriaceae bacterium
CGATTCGCGACCCCCCGGGCCCGGACCGCCTTCCTGTTCGTGCGGGTCGGCCTCGCGGGCGCCGACATGGGTGCCTGCGCCATCCTGCCGCGCATCATCGGGCAGGGCCGCGCGGCAGAGCTGCTCTTCACGGGCCGGACGATGTCCTCCGAGGAGGGCGAGCGATGGGGCTTCTTCAACCGCATCGTCCCGCCCGAGACGCTCCTCGCCGACGCGCAGGCTTTCGCGCGCGAGCTAGCGGAAGGGCCGACTTTCGCGCATGCGATGACGAAGGCCTGCCTGCATCAGGAATGGAGCCTCGGGGTCGACGAGGCGATCGAGGCGGAGGCCCAGGCCCAGGCGATCTGCATGCAGACCGCGGATTTCGCCCGCGCCTACCGGGCCTTCGCGGCGCGGGAAACGCCTGTCTTCGAGGGGAACTGAACGCCGGGCCATGCGGCCGGGGGGCGCCCGCTCGATCGTGAAGGCTGCGCGGTATCGGAAACTCGGGGCGGCGTCCCGACGCTCTGGCCGGGAAGGGGGCGAGCGCCCATCTCAGTCCGACTGAACACGAGAGACGAGATGCCGACGCCCGACCGCGAAGCGAATCGCTTTTCTGCCCGCGCAGCCCGCTACGCGCGCGTCGGCGCGAATGTCGGGGGCGTCGCGGCCAGGATCGCCGGGCAACGGTTGTTCGGCGGCGACGACCTGTCGAGCGCGGCCGCGCTCGCGCAGGCGCTGGGCGGGCTCAAGGGCCCGCTCATGAAGGTCGCGCAGCTCCTCGCGACCGTGCCGGACCTCGTGCCGCCCGAATACGCGAGCGAGCTCGCGAAGCTTCAGAGCGAGGCGCCCCCGATGGGCGCAGCCTTCGTGACGCGCCGCCTCATCAGCGAGCTCGGGCCCGACTGGCGCGCGCGCTTCGGCAGCTTCGAGCTGCAGCCGGCGGCCGCCGCCTCGCTGGGGCAGGTTCATCGCGCGACGCTGCCCGACGGCACCCGCCTCGCCTGCAAGCTTCAGTATCCGGACATGCAATCCGCCGTGGAAGCGGATCTCCGGCAGCTCGACCTCCTCTTCGGCCTCCACCGGCGCATGAACCCGGTCTTCGACACGCGCGAGATCTCGCAGGAGATCGGCGACCGGGTCCGCGAGGAGCTCGATTACGAGCACGAGGCGCGCAACGCCGAGCTCTATCGCGGGGTGCTGGACGACATCCCGGAGGTGCGCGTGCCGGCGATCCACCGGGAGCTGTCGACGAAGCGCCTGCTCACCATGGGCTGGCTCGACGGCGAGAAGATCCTGACCTTCAAGGCGGCGCCGGTCGAGATCCGCAACCGGCTCGCGGTCGCCATGTTCAAGGCCTGGTGGCACCCGGTCGCCGCGATCGGCGTCATCCACGGCGACCCTCATCTCGGCAACTACACGGTGTTTCGCGAGGACGGCGAGCCCGCGGGCATCAACCTCCTCGATTACGGTTGCATCCGGGTCTTCCCGCCGAAGTTTCTCGGCGGCGTCGTCGACCTCTACGAGGGGCTGCTCCACGACGACCGCGACCGGATCGTCCACGCCTACGAGACCTGGGGCTTCAAGCGCCTGAGCGCCGACCTGATCGATACGCTCAACATCTGGGCGCGCTTCATCTACGGTCCGCTGCTCGAGGATCGCGTCCGGACGATCGCGGACGGGGTCGCGCCCGGCGAATATGGCCGGCGGCAGGCCTTCGAGGTCCATCAGGAGCTGAAGCGCAAGGGGCCGGTCACCATCCCCAAGGAGTTCGTGTTCATGGACCGGGCCGCGATCGGGCTCGGCTCCGTCTTCCTCCACCTCGACGCGGAACTGAATTTCCACCGCATGTTCCAGGAGCAGATCGCCGGCTTCTCGCTCGAGGCCCTGGCCGAGCGGCAGCGCCAGGCGCTTGCGGCGGCCGGGCATCCGACATCCGGTTGAGGTCGCCCGGCGTTGCGGGCTCCCCGCCCTTGCGTTAGACGCGCAGGCAAAGCTTCGGGGACAACGCGATGGCGGATACGGGCGGCTCTCGGGTCGAGGGCTACAGGGGCGACATGGATGGCCCTGCCCATGAGGGGACCTACAGCAGCTTCATTCACTTCGCCGCGGTCGCGACCGTTTTCGTGGCCGGCTGCGTCGTTGCGCTGGCGGTCGGCGGGCTGAAGGGCGGCTGGATCTCCGCGATCGTGATGATCGTGCTGAACGTCATCGCGACGGGCATCGGCCTGTTCTCGCCCTCTCTGTCCTGGCGGCCGCCGGCGACGGTGCTGGGCCTCCTCCTGTTGATGCTCCTTCTCTACTAAGCTCGAGAGCCGGGGCCACCCGGCCGGAAAGAGGACGAGGATGCGGATCGCGGTTCTGTCCGACGCGCCCTCCGATCCGCGGGTCGCCGCGACGCCGGAGACGGTCAAGAAATACAAGGCGCTCGGCGCGGAGGTGTCGGTTCAAGCCGGGGCCGGCCTGACGGCCGGGATTCCGGATGCCGAATTCGAGGCAGCAGGCGCGACCGTCGCGGCGGATGCGGCGGGGGCGGTCCGGGACGCTGACGTCATCCTGTCCGTCCGCCGACCCGAGCCGACGAGCCTCACCGGAGCTAAGCCCGACGCGCTCGCGATCGCCATCATGGACCCGCACGGGCGCGAAGCCGAGATCGGCGCGCTCGCCCGGACCGGGGTCTCTGCCTTCGCGATGGAGCTGATGCCGCGCATCACCCGCGCGCAGGTCATGGACGTGCTGTCGAGCCAGGCGAATCTCGCGGGCTATCGGGCCGTCGTGGACGGCGCCGCGGAATACGGACGCGCGCTTCCCATGATGATGACCGCGGCCGGGACGGTGCCGGCTGCCCGCATCTTCGTCATGGGTGCGGGCGTCGCCGGGTTGCAGGCGATCGCGACCGCGCGGCGGCTCGGCGCCGTCGTGACCGCGACGGACGTGAGGCC
>JAFAPJ010000404.1 GCA_019247255.1 Methylobacteriaceae bacterium
AGCCTCACGGCGATCGTCGGACCGAACGGCGCCGGCAAGTCGACGCTGCTCAAGGGCATCGTGGGCGCCTTGCGGCCGCTCGGCGGGCGCGTGACGGTCGCGGATGGCGGGCGGCGGCTCGCCTACCTGCCCCAGGCCGCCGATCTCGACCGCTCCTTCCCGATCTCGGTCGGAGACCTCGTGGCGGCGGGCGGCTGGAGCCGGGCCGGCGCCTTCGGGGCGATCCGCGAGGGGGTCGGCGTGGCGGAGGCGATCGCGGCCGTCGGCCTTGGCGGCTTCGAGGCGCGGCCGATCGGGACCCTCTCCGGCGGCCAGGTGCAGCGGGCTCTCTTCGCGCGGCTGCTCGTGCAGGACGCGCGCGTGATCCTGCTCGATGAGCCCTTCACGGCCATCGACGCGCAGACGACCGCCGACCTGCTCGGCCTCGTGCGGCGCTGGCACGGCGAGGAGCGGACGGTCGTTGCGGTCCTCCACGACCTCGACGTCGTGCGGGATACCTTTCCGGAGACGCTGCTCATCGCCCGCGAGCCCATCGCCTGGGGACCGACCGGCACAGCTCTCGCGCCCGCGAACATCGCCCGGGCCCGGGCGATGATGGAAGCGCCCGACCCCTTCGCCCTGCCCTGCGCGGCCTGACGCGATGTACGCCTGGCTCGTCGCTCCCTTCGCCGAGTTCGAGTTCATGCGCCGCGCGCTCGTCGGCATCGTGGCGATCGCGGCCGGAGGAGCGCCGGTCGGGGTGTTCCTGATGCTTCGGCGCATGAGCCTCGCCGGAGACGCGATGGCGCATGCGATCCTGCCGGGCGCCGCGATCGGCTACCTCTTGGCCGGTCTCTCGCTCCCTGCGATGACCGCGGGCGGGCTCGCGGCCGGGCTGATCGTGGCGCTTCTCGCCGGCTCGCTGACGCGCCTCACGGGCGTGAAGGAGGACGCGGCGCTCGCGGCCTTCTACCTCCTGTCGCTCGCGCTCGGGGTGACGCTCGTCTCGCTCGGCGGCTCGAATGTCGACCTCCTGCACGTGCTCTTCGGCAGCGTGCTGGCGCTCGACGATGCCGGGCTCGTCCTCCTGGCGGCGATCGCGAGCGTCTCGCTCCTCACGCTCGCGGCGATCTACCGTCCGCTCGTGCTCGAGAGCGTCGATCCGGCCTTCCTGCGCTCGGTCAGCCCCGGCGCGGCCGCGACCCATCTCGCCTTCCTGGCGCTCGTCGTGCTGAACCTCGTGGCGGGGTTCCAGGCGCTCGGCACGCTCCTCGCGGTCGGGATCATGATGCTGCCCGCCATCGCCGCCCGGTTCTGGACCGCGACCCTTGGGCCGCTCCTCCTGCTCGCGGCGGCCTTGGCGCTCCTCTCGGGCGTCGCGGGCCTCCTCGTCTCGTACCATCTCTCGCTCCCGGCCGGACCGAGCATCATCCTGACCGCCGGGCTCGCCTGCCTGGTCTCGCTTCTCGCCGGACCGCGCGACGGGCTCGTCCGCCTCGTCCTGCCCCGCCGCCACCTCTCCGGATGATCCGCATGCGCCTCCTTCTTGCCTGCCTGGCCTGTCTCGCGGCCGCCCTCCCGGCCTCCGCCGCCGAGCGGCTCCCCGTCGTCGCGACCTTCTCGATCCTCGGCGACCTCGTGAGGGCGGTGGGCGGCGACCGCGTCGCCGTCACGACCCTCGTCGGCCCGGACAGCGACGCGCATGTTTTCTCTCCGAGCCCGGCGGATGCGAGGCGGCTCGCGGACGCGAAGCTCGTCGTCGCCAACGGCCTCGGCCTCGAGGGCTGGATCCCGCGGCTCGTGCGCTCGTCCGGCACGACGGCGGCGCTGGTCGAAACGGCGCGCGACGTGGTCGCGCGAAGGCTGGACGAGCCAGGCGCCGGGCATGGCGGGGCGGCTCGCGATCCGCACGCCTGGCAGGATGTCGCGAACGCGAAGCGCTACGTCCACTCGATCCGCGACGCTCTCGCGGCCGCGAGCCCGGCGGACCGCGCCGTCTTCGAGGCCAACGCGGCCACCTACCTGACGGCGCTCGACGCGCTCGATACCGAGATCCGCGGGGCCTGGGCCGGGATCCCGCGCGAGCGGCGGCGGATCATCACGACCCATGATGCCTTCGGCTATTACGGCGCGGCCTACGGGGTCGAGTTCCTGGCGCCTCAGGGCGTCTCGACGGAGACCGAGGCCTCCGCCCAGGACGTCGCACGCATCATCCGCCAGATCCGGCGCGAGAAGGTCCCGGCCGTGTTCCTCGAGACCATCGCGGACCCGCGCCTCGCCGAGCGGATCGCGAGCGAGACGGGCGCCCGGATCGGGCCGCGCGTCTATTCGGACGCGCTCTCGGGTCCGGACGGCCCGGCCCCGACCTATCTGGCGATGATGCGCTACAACCTGCGCGCCTTCACGGCCGCGCTCGCGCCCTGACCGGCCGTGCTCGGATCGTTCAAGGCCTGGCGGGCGCGTGCCGCCCAGGAGGCGAGCGCGCGGGCGGCGCTGAAGGAGCGGGTGCGCATTCTCTTCGGGCTCGGACCGGACGACCAGGTCTCGATCACGGAAGCGAGTTGCCCGGATCCGGGCTGCCCCGACAGGGAGACGCTGATCCTCATCATGCCGTCCGGCGAGCCGACCCGGGCCGTGCGCCTCGCCGGGCGCCCTGAGGCGATCGAGGACGTCGCGCTCGAAGCCGCGGCCGCTCTGCAGGGCAGCCCCGCGCGGCGCTGATCGAGCCTTCCGCCGCCGCCTCGCCGCACGATATAGAGCCGTTCCGCGGGCCTCGCGCCCGCTCTCACCAGCGACGCCTCCATGACCGAGAAGATCCCCGTCACCGTGCTCACCGGCTATCTCGGCGCCGGCAAGACGACGCTCCTCAACCGGATCCTCACCGAGCAGCACGGCAAGAAATACGCCGTGATCGTCAACGAGTTCGGCGAGATCGGCATCGACAACGAGCTGGTGGTGGGCGCCG
>JAFAPJ010000414.1 GCA_019247255.1 Methylobacteriaceae bacterium
CCAGAGATTCTCGGTCAGCTGGTAGGTGGTGTAGCTCGCCGGGATCGCGCCCGAGATGCCGATGTCGCCGGATTGGCCGAGCCCCAGCGTCGGGGTGGGGGCCTGGGTGCGTACGACCGTGCTCAGCCCGATGAAGGTGCCGTTCGCCTCGCTCTGCCAGCCCGGCGCCATCGTGATGGTGGCCGGGTTCCAGAACGCCGAGCCGAGACCGGCCGAGCCCGACGCGGCGCCGGCGAAGGCCATGCCGCCGCCGACCACGCTCTGCTCGCGGATGCCGAACGCGCCCGCCAGCGCGCCGGTCGCCGAGGTCGCGACGAGCGCGGCCGAGGCTCCCGCCAGCAAGATAGACCGAAGCTTCCTCGTTACCATTTCCACCCTCAGCCAGAATTTAGTGCTCTGATTGCCATGATTTTGCCTCGCTGGCGGAAGCGGGGGAATGCCTGGTGGCGGATTGCCCGCTGAATGAGCGGCGGCGTGACAAAATCGTAACATGCTGAATGCCGAGCGGGCGGCGCCGCGGCCGGGACGTCCGGGGCGGGCGCGCCGTCCCGTTTGCGACCGCGCGCCGCTCGGCTACAGAGCGGCCCGGGAGGATGCCGCATGAAGCTGGTGCGTTTCGGGGAGCCCGGTCGCGAGAAGCCCGGGATCGTGGACGGGTCGGGCACGATCCGCGACCTGTCGGGGGTCGTTCCCGACATCACGGGTGAGCTCCTGGGGAGCGGTCTCGACCGGCTGCGCGGCCTCGACCCTGCGACCCTGCCGGCGGCGCCCGCGGGCGCGCGGATCGGTCCGTGCCTTGCGCGCGTCGGCCATTTCATCGCGGTCGGTCTCAACTACGCCGACCACGCGGCCGAGACGGGCGCCGCGATCCCGTCCGAGCCGATCCTCTTCTCGAAGGCGCCGTCCTGCGTCGTCGGGCCGAACGACGACGTGATGATCCCGAAGGGGTCGACGAAGCTCGACTGGGAGATCGAGATCGCGATCGTGATCGGGCGTCCCGCGTCCTACGTCCACGCGAACAACGCGCTCGATTACGTGGCGGGCTACTGCATCTGCAACGACGTGTCCGAGCGCGCCTTCCAGCAGGAGCGCGGTGGCCAGTGGATCAAGGGCAAGAGCGCGCCGACCTTCGGGCCGCTCGGCCCCTGGCTCGTCACGCCCGACGAGATCCCGGACGTGCAGAACCTCGCCATGTGGCTCGACGTGAACGGCGAGCGTATGCAGACGGGCTCCACCGGGACGATGATCTTCGACTGCGCCCAGCTCATCTCCTACACGTCGCATTTCATGGCGCTCGAGCCCGGGGACGTCATCACGACCGGGACCCCGCCGGGCGTCGGGCTCGGCAAGAAGCCCGAGCCGCGCTTCCTCAAGGCCGGGGACGTGATGACCCTCGGCATCGAGCGGCTGGGCGAGCAGCGCCAGCGCGTCGTGCCCTTCGATGGCTGACGCGCCGACGGTCGCGCTCTTCCGGGAGGACGCCTACCTCAGCGAGGCGGAGGCGGTGGTGGTCGGGCTGACGGAGGACGGCGGCATCCTGCTCGACCGAACGGTCTTCTACGCTCAGGGCGGAGGCCAGCCGGGCGATGCGGGGATGCTCGAGCGGGCCGACGGCGGCCGGATCGCGATCGCGACAGCGACCTACGCGCCCGACAGGGGGCGGATCGTCCATCGGCCGGAGCCGGGCATGGCCCTGCCGGCGGTGGGCGAGCGCGTCCTCGCCCGGCTCGATTGGGAGCGCCGCCACGCCCGCATGCGCGTCCATACGGCGCTCCACCTGCTCAGCGTCGTGCTGCCCTATCCCGTCACGGGCGGAGCGATCGGCGAGGGCGACGGGCGGCTCGACTTCGACATCCCGGATGCCGGGCTCGACAAGGCCGAGATCGGCGCGAAGCTCGCGGCGCTCGTGGCCCGGGACGCCCCCGTGACCGAAAGCTGGATTACGGACGAGGAGCTCGACGCCAATCCGGGCCTCGTCAAGACGATGTCGGTGAAGCCGCCGCGCGGCACGGGCCGCGTGCGGCTCGTGGCGATCGAGGGGATCGACCTGCAGCCCTGCGGCGGCACCCATGTGCGGCGCACGGGCGAGGTCGGCGCTGTCTCGGTCACGGACGTCGCGAAGAAGGGCAAGCAGAACCGCCGCGTCCGCATCCGGCTCGGCTGAGGGAGGCCCCCATGAACCCGATCGCCCTCCTGTCGCCGGCCGAACTGGCCGGGCGCCTCGGCGAGCCCGACCTTGTGGTGCTCGACGGCTCCTATTACCTGCCGGCCCACCAGCGCGACGCGGAGGCGGAATACGCCGCCCGGCACATCCCGGGCGCGCTCCGCTTCGACATCGACGCGGTCGCGGACCACTCGTCCGGGCTTCCGCACATGCTGCCGAGCGCCGAGGTCTTCGCCGAGGCCGCGGGCGCGCTCGGGATCGCGAACGACACGCTCGTCGTCGCCTATGACGGCATGGGCATCTTCTCGGCGCCACGCGTCGCCTGGACCTTCCGGCTCTTCGGGGCCGAGCGGGTCGCGGTGCTCGACGGCGGCTTGCCGGCTTGGCTCGCCGAGGGGCGGCCGACGGAGAGCGGGGCGCCGCGCCCCGTCGCGCCGCGACGCTTCGTGCCGCGCCCGGACCTGTCGGGCGTCGCCTCGCGCGAGGACATCCGCCGCGCCCTGGCCGACGGCTCGGCCCAGATCGCGGACGCCCGCTCGGCCTCCCGCTTCACCGGCGAGGAGCCGGAGCCCCGGCCCGGGACGCGCTCGGGACACATGCCGGGCGCGATCAACCTCCATTACGGCTCGCTCCTGCGTGAAGGCCGGTTGCGGCCGCCGGCCGAGATCGCCGAGACGGTGCGGGCCTCCGGGCTCGACCCGGATCGCCCCGTCATCACGTCCTGCGGATCGGGCGTGACGGCCGCGATCCTGATGCTCGCGCTCGAGCGGATCGGCAAGCCGGCCCAGGCGCTCTACGACGGCTCCTGGGCGGAATGGGGCGCAGGGGAGGACAACCCCGTCGCGACCGGGGCTGGCTAGGCGCTCGCCGGCGCGACCGCAAGCCGCAGCTTCGCCTCGAGATCGTTTTGCGCGAACGGCTTCTGGACGACGGGCCGATCCCGGAAGCCGTCCTGAATCCCGGCGCTGCCGTAGCCCGTCGAGAACACGAACGGGATGCCGCGCCGCGCGAGGACCTCGGCCACCGGGTAGATCGGTTCCCCCGCGAGATTGACGTCGAGGAGCGCGAGGTCGATGGCGTCGGCTTCCGCGTGCTTCAGCGCGGCCGAGAGCCGACCGGCCGGGCCGACGACCTCGCAGCCGAGATCAAGCAGCATGTCCTCGAGGAGCAGCGAGATCGCCACCTCGTCCTCGACCACCAGGACCTTCAATCCGGCCAGTGAGCCGGGCGCTTGTCCAGTCATGTTCATGATGTGCCCAGGCTTGGCGCAGCCTATGCGAAGGCCACACGGCGAACCACGCTGGTTCGAGGTCGAGGTCTGGAGCGCAATGCCGCCCCCCTTACAGCTCCGTCAAGGGCCGCCGCGAGGGCCGAACCCGAGCGGACCGGCCGAGGCCGGCTCCGGTGCTGCAGGGCGGCAACGGCCCTCCCCGAAAGCGCACCTGCGCTCCGGGCGGGATTGCGCCCCGGCCGTCTCCCTCGCATACGCAAAATTAACCATGACGTCACGAAATGGTCAGCGAACATTCACATGTCGCTTCTCACGAGATTGATCGACCTGGTTCGGGGTGTCGCGCATCCCGAGCCGCTGCCGACGGATTTCCAGGAGGAGCGTCTCGCGCTCGCGGCTCTCCTCGTTCACGTGGCGCGGGTCGACGGCAACCTTCAGGCCGTCGAGCGCCGGGATCTCGTCGCGCTGCTCGCGGGCCGCTTCGGCCTGTCGGACAGCATGGCGGAGCGGCTCGTCGCGGGGGGCGACGCGCTCGACCGCGAGGTCGACGACATTACGGATCTGATCGACAGGCTGGGACATCATCTCGATGACGGACGCAAGCGGGACCTGGTCGCGATGGCCTTCCGGATCGCAGCTGCCGACGGATGGATCGGAGAGTTCGAGGACGACCTCGTCTGGCGTCTCGGGCACCTTCTGGGGCTCTCGGACGACGCGATCCGCGCCCTGCGGGCGGACGCCGCCCGGGCGGGAGCCGCCGCGGGCTGAGGGGCGGGACGGCGCGCGCAGGAAGCCGATCCTCGCGGTCCTCCATCAGGAGCATTCGACCCCGGGCCGGATCGGCCGTCTCCTGCAGGAGCGCGGGTACCGGCTCGATTGCCGCCGTCCGCGCTTCGGCGACCCGCTGCCCTCGACCCTCGCGGATCATGCGGCCGCCGTGATCTTCGGTGGGCCGATGAGCGCCAACGACGACGAGGATTACGTCCGCCGCGAGATCGACTGGGTCGGGGTCGCGCTGAAGGAGCGTAAGCCCTATCTCGGCCTCTGCCTCGGAGCTCAGATGCTGGCCCGCCACCTCGGCGCGCGGGTGTATCCGCACGAGGGCGGGCGGGCCGAGATCGGCTATTATCCGCTGCAACCGACGGGCGACGGCCGCGCCTTCGCGGAAGGGCTCGGCGCGCCCTGGCCGGCCTACGTCTATCACTGGCATCGCGAGGGCTTCGATTGCCCGTCCTGCTCGCGGACGCTCGCGACGGGCGACGACTTCCCGACCCAGGCGATCCAATGCGGGCCGGCGGCCTTCGGGTTGCAGTTCCACCCGGAGGTCACGCACGCCATGATCTGCCGCTGGACGGTGCGCGGCCACGAGCGCCTGTCCATGCCCGGCGCGCAGGACCGCTACCGCCAGATCGAGGGCCGGTTCATGCACGATCCGGCGGTCCGACGCTGGCTCGACGCCTTCCTGGACCATTGGCTCGCGGCCGGCGAGACCTCGGCCGAGCCGCCCGCCGCGGGCCGCTCCGCGGCGGCGTAGCCGATGGGCGGGGCCCGCCGCCTCAGAGGTAATCCACGAGGCTGAGCCGCAGGATGGTCGAGGTCGTCTGGTAGGCGGCCTGAAGCCGCGTCTGGGTCTGGATCAGCTTGGAGGCAGCCTCCGTCGGGTCGGCGTTCTCGATCGCCGCCTGGCTGTCCCCGACATGCTTGATCGCCTGGCTGAGCTGCTGGGCCGCGGCGTCGGCCGTTCCCTTCGCCAGCGAGAACTCGCCCGCGAGGTCGCGGACCGCGGTGCCGCTCGTCTGCCCGGTGAGGCGGGTGCGGGCGCGGTCGAGCAGCGCGAGCGTTTGGTCGTCGGGCGGCGGCGTCGCCGGAGCCGGGTCCTGGACGGCCAGGACCGCGAAACCGGCGAGGAGGGCCCGGAACGGCGCCTCGTTCGCCTGGGCGCCGATCCCGATCGTTTGGTTGTCCCCGAGCCGCGCGGGGTTCGTCCCGCGAGCGGCCGAGGGCGGTCCGTCGTCGCCCTGGTACCAGATGACCGTGTTCGCGGCCGTGCCGGACACGATGGCGGTCGCGGCGGCGGCGCTGCCGCCCGACGTGTCGACCCGCGGCGGCGGGGCGCCCGGGCGCGCCGCGAAGAAGTCGTCGGCCGCTTTGGCGGCGGAGGCGCCCGGGACGGTGTTGGTCACGAAGGTCTGCAGCGCCGTCTGGAGCGCGGCCGTCAGGTTGGCGCTCGTGGCGGCGGGCGTCGCCCCGATCGCGAAGGCGCCGTCCGCGCCGTCGGCCGGCGCTGCTCCGGCCGACAGCGTCAGGGTGCCGGTCGTGCCGTCGGGAAGGGTGAAGGTGTACGTGACGGCGTCGCCGTCGACCGGCGTTCCCGTGACGTCGATCGCGGCGCTCGCCGGTGTGGCGGGAACGGCCGGCGGCCCGGCGGAGCCCGCCGCTCCGGCCGTGAAGGTCGCGGCGAGCCCAGCCCCGGTCGCCGCGATGCCCGCGATCTTGACGCCGAACGGCAGACCGTAGGCCTCCTCGCTGACGGTCGTGGTGGTCCCGGCCGAGGCGAGCGTCAGGCGTCCGAGCCCGGCCGTTCCGAGGTCCGCCTGCGTGCGCTCGTCGATGAGGGTCTTCACGCCCGCGCGCTGCGCGTCGCCGTTGAGGAGAAGGTCGGAATCGAGGACGGGCCGCGTGTCCGTGGCGCGCCCGGAGAAGAGGTAGCGGTCCCCGAGCGACGAGTTGAGGATGTCGACCGCCTGCTCGAAGGAGCCGCGCGCGGTGTCCACCACGTATTTCCGGCCGATCGGGAGATTGACCGTGTCCGTGAGACCGGAGGCGAGCTTCGAGCCCAAGGCGTCGAGCTGCTGCAACCCCGTCCCGATGAGCTGCGAGCGCAGGCTCGCGTCCTGCGCGTTCCCTTGATAGGCCTCCAGGCGGGACGCCGTCGAGCCGAGCCCCAGGCTCACCGAGCCCTGGATTCCGAGACCCGCGACGGTCGTCGCGACCTTCCCGGTCGAGAGCTGGCTCTGGAAGCCGTTGAGCTGCGTGCGGAGCCGGTCGAAGCTCTGGACCGCGAGCCGCGACGCGGTCGGGCCGTTGCCGTAGGCGATGACGGTCATGCGCCGATCCTCAGAAGCGTGTCCAAGAGCTCCTTGCCGGCCGCGAGAACGCGGGCATTCGCCCCGTAGGCCGTTTGGAGCTGGATGAGCTGCGTCAGCTCATTGTCGATGTTGACGCCCGATTGGTCGGTGAAGCGGCTCTGCACGGCGTTCAGGACGACCTTCTGGCCGTCGTCGAGGTTCTTGGCGTCGTTCGCGCCGGCAGCTTGCGCCGCCACGATGCGGTTCGCGAGGGAGCCGAGCGAGCCGGAGACGGGCACGTTCCCGTTGAGCCCCGTCGTGCCCGGGATGGTGATCGGGCCGTTGAGCCGCCCGACGAGAAGCGTCGGCCGCGTCGGGTCGCCGGAAAGCGTCGTGCTCGAATAGCGCACGAGGGTCGACGGGTCCGCGACCACGCCCCCGTTGACGGTGATCCGGGCCGAGAAGCCGGAGAGCTGCGTGCCGTTCTCGAAGGAGCCCGTGTAGGGGCCCCCGCCCTGATCGACGAAGAGCGGCAGCTCGGGGTCGCCGGTCGTCAGGCCGGCGACGGAGACGTGGCCCGATACGCCCGTCACGCTCGCCGTGCCGGTGCCGTCGTCGAGGATCTGCAGGGTCGTCCCGGACGCGCTCGCGGCGAAGTTCGTGCCGAGCGCCGTGCCGATCTTGGTCGCGACGCTCGCGGCGCCGCCCGAGAAGTCGATGCCGATCCGGCTGCCGTCCGGGCTCGTCGCGGCCGCCGCCGCGGCGGCGCTCCCGGCCTTGACGAAGGTCACGGTCCGGGCCGTCGCGCCGACCTTGGTGGAGACCGTGAGGCTGTTGCCGTTCGCGAGCTGCGACAGGTCGAAGCTGAAGCCCGACGCCGTCGAGGGCGCGACGGCCGGCACGGCGGTCCCGGCCACGTCCTTGTCGGAGAGCGCGGCGGCGAGCCCGGCCGCGAGCGAATCGAGCTGCGCCTGCGCCTGCGGCAGCACGTCGTCGCGGAGCTCCACGTAGGCCGCGATCGAGCCCGATCGGATCTGGCCGAGCGCGAGCACGTCGCGGCTCTTGCCGAGCGCGTCCGTCGCCGTGATCGAGCCGACGCCGCGCTTCGTCGGGTCCGTGCTGTAGGCGAGGTCGGTCGAGAGGGGCGCGTGCCGGTCGAAGGAGAGCGTCGTCGGGTTGACGCCGTCGAAGAGAAGGAGCCCGCCGGTCGTGGAGATGGAGACCGCGCCGTCCGCGCCCGGCGTCACCTTGACGTCGAGATAGGTCGAGAGCCGGTCGATGAGAGCGTCGCGCTGGTCGAGAAGCGCCGGGTTCGAGCCGCTGCCGACATTCGCCCGGAAGGCCGCGCCCGCGGCCGTGATGCCGTCCAGGATGCCGTTCACGTCGGTCACGGCCGCGTCGATCCGGTCCTCCGCGTTCTGCCGCGCCGTCTGCACGGAATCCGAGAGGCTGTTCAACGACGAGGCGAGATTCACGGCGGCCGTGACGGCGCTCGACCGCGTCGAGTAGTTGCCCGGATCGTTCGCGAGGCTCGAGATCGCGCTCGTGAAGCCGTTCGCGAGATCCGCGAGCGAGCCCGTGCCGCCCGAGGGGTCGAAGGCACGCTCGAGATCCGCGAGCGCGTTCGCCTTCGCGCCCGTATAGCCGGCGCCGGCGCTCTCGAGACGCAGCTGCTTTTGGAGGATGCCGTCGAGGACGCGATTGGCGCCGAGCACCGCGACGCCGGTCGGCTGCGTCCCGGAGATCAGCTCCTGCGTGACCGAGACCCGGCGCGTGTAGCCGACGGTCCCGGCATTGGCGACGTTCTGGGAGACGACGTCGAGCCCGGCCTGGCTCGCGCGCAGGCCGGAGGTCGCCGTCTGGATCAGGGACGAGATGGTCACCGCCGCCTCCTCAGCCGCAAGGCATCATCACCGAATGACGTTGATGACGTCCTGCAGCATCTGCTGGGCCGTCGAGAGGACCCGCGTGTTCGCCGAATACGCCTGCTGGGTTACGATCATCTTGGAGAACTCGTCCGAGATGTCGGTATTGGACTGCTCGACCGCCCCGCCGGTGAGCGAGGCGCCGTTGAGGCCGTAGCTCGGCGGACCGGAGGCGTTGGTGGCCGAGAAGGCGCCGCCCGTTTCGCGCTTGAGCGAATCGTCGGCCGAGAACTGGGCGATCGTGACCTGACCGAGCTTCGCGGTGAGCCCGTTTGAATAGGTGCCCGTGACGGCGCCGTCCGAGCCGACCGCGATCTTGCCGAGCGTGCCGGACGAGTTGCCGTCTTGGGCGAGGCTCGTGCTCGCGACGCCCGTCGTGTCTGCGAACTGGGTCACGCCCTGCCCGAGTTTCAGGGTGACGTTGCCGACCGCGAGCCCGTCGATCGTCAGGCCGGACAGGGTGAAGCTCGTGGGCGTCGAGCTGATCTGACCCTTCGAATCGAAGGTGACGAGCGCGGGCGCGGCCGGGCTGCCGGCCTGCAGGCTCTGCCAGGCGACCGTGCTGCCGGTCGCCGTCGAGTTCGTCTGGTAGAAGACCTGCCAGGTGTCGGTGCCGCCGGCCGTCGAGGTCGCGGTCTTGGCGAGCCGAACCTGCAGCGTCGGCGAGGCGCCGAGCGAGTTGTAGACCGCGATCTCGCCGCCCGAGATCGAGTCGTTCAGGAACTGCGCGGTCTCGGCGCCGGTGACGCTCGCGATCGCGGTCGCCGGGACGGGCGGGACCGCGGCCGCGTTGCCGTTATTGTTCGCGTAGGAGGCAGGGACGATGAGCTCCGAGCCTGCCGTCCCGGCCGAGTATTTCGGCGGCTTCGGCGTGAGCGGGAAGTTGCCCGTGAGGTTGACCGCGCTGGTCGCCTTGGCGGGCAGCGGGTCGCTGGAGATCTGGAGCGCGCTCGTGGACCCGCCGACGGTCGCGCCGGTCGCCGGGTTGTAGGTGGTGCCCACGAGGTAGTAGCCGGCCCCGTTCTTCAGATAGCCGCTCGCATCGACCGAGAAATCGCCACGCCGGGTATAGTAGTTCAGGCCCGAGAAGGCCGGCGTCTGCACCGTGCCGCTGTTCTGCGCGACCGTGAAATAGCCCTGGCCGGAGATCGCGAGGTTGGTGGTGACGCCCGTATTGTTGATGGTCCCCTGGATGGTGTTCGTGAGCT
>JAFAPJ010000569.1 GCA_019247255.1 Methylobacteriaceae bacterium
CCGCTACAACCGGGTCTGGACGCTGCTCGGCACCCCTTGCGTGAACGTCCCGGCGCCGCGGGGGCCGGGCGAGCCGCCGCTCGGCCTCCAGGTGATCGCGCCCTTCGCGCGCGACGAGCTGGCGCTGTCCGCCGCCCTCGTCCTCGAGAGCGCTCTCCAGGCCTGAGGTTTGTCCGCGCTGCGCCGCAGCGACGATGCCGGCTAGGCGGCTGGCGTCGTCGCTGCTAGCCTCCCATATGAGCGCCTGGGGAGAACGCTATGGATGCCATCGTCAGGACTGAATGGTGGGCCCGCATCCAAGCCGTTGCCGTCGTGGCGGCGATGCTGCTCATCGGGGCCATCGTGGTCGGAGTGTTCTAACCGACGATCGGCACGCTAATCTCGGCCGGTGAACGGGTCCTGAACGTCGGGCCTGGTCCGGCGCCGCAGGGCCGTCCGCATTGCCGCGAAGCGGCCCGCCATGCGATGCGGAGCGCATGAGCTTCGCTGAAAATCCGCTTCTCGAGACCTGGGCGACGCCCTTCGGCCTGCCGCCTTTCGACCGCATCGCGCCCGAGCATTTCCGCGATGCCTATGATGTCGCCATCACGGAGCATCGGGCCGAGATCGAGGCCGTCGCGACCTCGGCGGAGCCGCCGAGCTTCGCGAACACCGTCGCGGCGCTGGAGCGGAGCGGCCGACGTCTCTCCCGGGTCTCGGGCGTCTTCTATAATCTGACGGGGGCGCATACGAGCGACGCGCTGCGGGCGGTCGAGCGCGAGATGTCGCCGATCCTCGCGCGGCATTGGAGCTCCATCTATCTCGACGCGCGCCTCTACGCGCGGCTCGATCGGCTCGAGGTCGAGCGCGAGTCCCTCGGCCTCTCGGCCGAGGAGGCGAGGGTGCTGTGGCGTCATCACAAGGCCTTCCGCCGGACCGGCGCCGGCCTGCCCGACGCTGCGCGGGCGCGGCTCGCCGAGATCGCCGAGCGGCTCGCGGTGCTCTCGACCCGCTTCGGGCAGAACGTGCTCGCGGACGAGCAGAGCTTCGTGCTCCCGCTCGCCGGCGAGGAGGACTTGGCGGGCCTGCCGGACTGGCTTCGGGCCGCCGCCGCCGATGCGGCGCGGGAGCGGGGCCTCGACGGCCACGTCGTCACGCTGTCCCGATCCCTGATCGAGCCGTTCCTGACCCTCTCGCCCCGCCGGGACCTGCGCGAGCGCGCCTATCTCGCCTGGATCGGGCGAGGCGAGACCGGCGGCCAGACGGACAACCGGGCGCTCGCGGCCGAGATGGTGGCGCTGCGGGCCGAGCAGGCCGCGATCCTGGGCTACCCGAGCTACGCGCATTTCAAGCTCGACGACGCCATGGCGAAGAATCCGGACAACGTTCACGAGCTCCTGCGCGGCGTCTGGGAGCCGGCCCGGGCGCTCGCGGAGCGCGAGCGCGCCGACCTCGACGCGATGCTTGGCCGCGATGCAGGCGCGGCGCGGCTCGCCGGGCACGATTGGCGCTTCTACGCCGAGCGGGTGCGCCGCGACCGCTTCGCGATCGACGAGGCGGAGGTGAAGGCCTACCTGCCGCTCGAGGGCGTGATCGCGGCCGCCTTCGACACCGCCTCGCGGCTCTTCGGCCTCAGCTTCGCCGAGCGGCCGGGCCTACCCGTCTACCATCCGGACGTCCGGGCCTTCGAGGTGACGGACCGGGACGGGCGCCATGTCGGCCTGTTCCTCGGCGACTACTACGCCCGGCCCTCGAAGCGGTCGGGCGCCTGGATGAGCGCGGTGCGCGGCCAGCGCAAGCTCGACGAGGACGTGCGGCCGATCATCGTCAACGTCATGAACTTCGCCCGCGGGGCAGGTGAGGCCCCGACGCTCCTCTCCTTCGACGACGCCCGCACGCTCTTCCACGAATTCGGCCATGCCCTCCACGGCCTCCTCTCCGACGTGACCTATCCGAGCCTCGCCGGGACGGCGGTGGCGCGCGACTTCGTCGAGTTTCCCTCCCAGCTCTTCGAGCATTGGCTGGAGGAGCCGCAGGTCCTGCGCCGCTTCGCGCGCCACCACGCGACCGGCGAGCCGATGCCGGAGGGGCTCCTCGCGAAGGTCTTGGCGGCGCGGCGCTTCAACCAGGGCTTCGCGACGGTCGAGTACTGCGCCTCGGCGGCCGTCGATCTCGAGCTCCACCTGCAGCCCTCGGCCGACAATCTCGACGTCGTGGCGTTCGAGAAGGCGACGCTCGCCGAGCTCGCGATGCCGGAGGCGATCGCGATGCGGCACCGGACGCCGCATTTCACCCACGTGTTCTCCGGCGGCTATGCGAGCGCCTATTACAGCTATCTCTGGTCCGAGATCCTGGACGCGGACGGCTTCGACGCGTTCCGGGAGGCGGGCGATCCGTTCGACCCGGACCTCGCGCGCCGCCTGCGCGACAATGTCTATGCCGCCGGCGACCTGCGCGATCCGGCCGAGGCCTATCTCGCGTTCCGGGGCCGGCCGCCGCGTCCCGAGGCGCTGCTGCGCCAGCGCGGGCTCGCGGCCTGAACGCCCCTTCGCTGAAAGCATGACGCGGCGCGAGCTTTCGCCCGAGCGCCGCGCCGTGCTACCGCTCGCGGAACGGCCGCGGAAGACGGCCGCTTCAAGGGCGACAGGGGAGGCGAATGGCGTCGGTCGGGGTCCGGGATGTCAGGAAGGCGTTCGGTCAGACGAACGTCCTGCACGGGGTGTCCGTCGACATCCGCGACGGCGAGTTCGTGATCCTGGTCGGGCCGTCGGGCTGCGGGAAATCGACCCTGCTGCGCATGATCGCGGGTCTCGAGAACATCACGAGCGGGGAGATCCGCATCGGCGATCGCGTCGTCAACGACGTCCCGCCGAAGGAGCGGGACATCGCGATGGTGTTCCAGAACTACGCGCTCTACCCGCACATGACGGTGGCCGACAACATGGCCTTCTCGCTGAAGCTGCGCAAAGCGCCCAAGGCCGAGATCGAGGCGCGGGTGGGCAAGGCGGCCTCGATCCTGGGCCTGCAGAAGCTCCTCGACCGCTATCCGCGCCAGCTCTCCGGCGGCCAGCGCCAGCGCGTCGCCATGGGCCGCGCGATCGTGCGCGACCCCCAGGTCTTCCTGTTCGACGAGCCGCTCTCCAACCTCGACGCCAAGCTGCGCGTGGCGATGCGGGCCGAGATTAAGGAGCTGCACCAGCGCCTGCGCACCACCACGGTCTA
>JAFAPJ010000570.1 GCA_019247255.1 Methylobacteriaceae bacterium
CACCTGGCCCCCCGCGCCGAGCAGGACCGCCTCGGCTTCGAGATAATCGTTGTTGACGCCCCCGCCGACGCCGCTGCCGGCCCCGCCCGTCTGGCCCGCGTAATCGTTGATGTTGAGGCCGATCACGCGGACGACGAGGCGGGAGCCGGGGCGGGCGAGCCCGGACGAGGCGAGCTCGCTCAGCATGGCCCGCTGGACGAGGTCGGCGCTCGCGCCAGCGCCGAGCTCACGCAGCCGCGACACGTCCACCGTGATCGCGGGCGCCGGCGCGACCTGGACGCGTCCGCGCGCGGCAGCCGCCGGCGGCTCGACGGCGAGGAACAGGGAAGCTGCGAGCGCCGCGGCGACCGCGGCGTGGAAACGGGGGGACTTCATGGCTGGATCGCTCAGTTCGACGACCTCCATGTGGGGTGGCCGAGCCCGGATCGCCGTGCGTTGGCGCACCTGCGACATCGCGGTCGCCGATCTCGCGCCGGACCTCACCGGAACGCGACGTCGACGATCTCGTAGGACTTGCCGCCGCCGGGGGTCCGGACCTCGACCGTGTCGCCGATCGTCTTGCCGATGAGGGCGCGGGCGACCGGGGAGGAGATCGAGACGCGGCCCGACTTCACGTCGGCCTCGGGGTCGCCCACGATCTGGTAGGTCTTCTCCTCCTCCGTGTCCTCGTCGACGAGCTTCACGGTCGCGCCGAACTTCACGGTGTCGCCCGAGAGCTTCGAGACGTCGATGATCTCGGCGCGCGCGATCATGGATTCGAGCTCGAGAATGCGGCCCTCGTTCAGGGACTGGCTCTCCTTGGCGGCGTGGTACTCGGCGTTCTCCGACAGGTCGCCGTGGGCGCGCGCCTCCGCGATCGCCTCGATGATGCGGGGGCGTTCCACCTGCTGACGATGGCGCAGCTCCTCCTCCAATGCGGCGAAGCCCTTCCCGGTGATCGGCAGCTTGTCCATCGTCGTGTCTCTTGGAACCGAGGCCGGCCGGACAGGACGTCCGAACGGAGGGGCGGCTCGGCCTGCCGGGCTACCGCCGTCCCGCCGGATAAAGCCGCATGCGGAATGGGCCTCGATGCCGCCGCGGCCGCCACCGCTGCGGGCAAGTGTCGTGGAATGAGGCAGGCAGCGCAAGAGCCCCGCGAAACGGGCCTCGCCGCGTCAGGCCGTGCCGTCGAGCGGGTGGCCGCTCGCCGCCGCGAGCAGCGCGAGAAGCGCCCGGTTGAGCGGCACCGGGACCCCGTGGCGGGCGCCCGCCCGGACGATCGCACCGGTGAGATGCTCGTGCTCGAGCGGACGCCCGGCGAGCCGGTCGTAGAGCATGGAGCTGCCGCCCGCCGGCCCGAACCCGCCGAGATTGCCGAGAACGGCCTGTGCGTCCTCCGGCCCGAGCCGGGCGCCCTCGGCTCGGGCGACCGCGACGGCCTCGGCCAGGATCGCGGCCGCGAGCGCGCGGATCGGCTCCTCGGCGAACAGCCCCCCGCCCCGGCGCAGGGTGAGCGCGGTGAGCGGGTTGTTGACGCTGTTCGAGAGGAGCTTGCGCCAGGCGACCGTGGCGAAGTCGTCCGTCCGCTGGACGGTGAAGCGCGTGCCGGCGAAGAGCGCCGCGAAGGCCTCTCCGTCCGGTCCGTCCGGGACGGTCATGCTGCTGCCGCCATGATGCCGGATGTGGCCGGGCGCGACCCGCTCGACGCTGCAATAGATGATGGCCGGAAGGACGGCCGCCTCCCCGGAATGGGGGCGCACGCGGGCGAGATGCTCGACCCCGTTCTGCACGGGAACGATCACCGCCCCCGAGCGGGCCGCCCGCTCGATCCAGGGCGCCGCCCCGGCGGTGTCCTGCGCCTTGGTGGTGACGAGGAGCCAGGCCGGATCGTTCAGCGCCTCCGGCGCCGTCACGACCGGCACCGTCGCCCGCCGGGTCTCGCCGCCGCTCTCGATCGCGAGCTCCCCGACCGGCGAGCGGACGCAGAGCGTCACGCCGCGGCCCGCTTCGGCCAGGGTCACGGCCAGCATGCCGCCGATGCCGCCCGCGCCCACGATCGCGATCGTCCCGCTCATCTCACCTCCGCCGTCGTCGGGCCGCATGGACCGGCCGGCCCCGGGCGGGCATAGCCGAAGCGAGGGCGAAGGGAACAGGGATCGGCGGCATGGCGGACGAGCGGTGGACGGTCATCACGGGCGCGTCGAGCGGCATCGGCGCCGAGATGGCGCGCGTCTTCGCCGGGCGCGGCGCGCCGCTCCTGCTGACGGCGCGCCGCGAGGACCGGCTCGCGGCCCTCAAGGCCGAGCTCTCGCCCTCGGTCCGGGTCGAGACGGTCGCGCTCGACCTCGAGCGACCCGACGGCGCCGACCGGCTCGTCGCGGCGGTCGAGGAACGCGGCATCGTCGTGCATACGCTCGTCAACAATGCGGGCTTCGGCTTCCAGGGCCGGTTCGCGACCCTGCCCTACGCGGAGCAGGCCGCGATGGTGGAGCTCAACGTCACGAGCCTGACGCGCCTGTGCCGGCTCGTGCTCCCGGGACTCCTGGAGCGTCGGCGGGGCGGGATCATCAACCTCGCCTCGACCGCCTCCTTCCAGGCCGTGCCCTTCATGGCGGTCTACGCGGCCACCAAGGCCTACGTGCTGTCCCTATCGGAGGCGCTGCACGAGGAGGCGCGTCGCTCGGGCGTCGTGGTGACGGCAGTCTGCCCGGGCGCGACCGCGACCGAGTTCACGAAGCGCGCCGACATGGAGACATCCAAGCTCTTCGCGAACGCCATGGATGCGGCGACCGTCGCGCGGCTCGCGGTCGAGGGCTACGAGGCCGGCCGCGCCGTCGTCATCACGGGGGCCGCGAACGCCGCCATGACGCTCGCCTCCCGGCTCGTGCCCCGCGGCCTGACCCGCCGGGCCGCGGCCTGGCTGCAGAGATGAGCGGGCCGGGCCGCGAGGCGCACGGCATCGCGCGTCAGTTCGCGTCCTTCTTCGGGGTCGGGCTGCTCTCGGCCGGGGTCCATTACGGGATGCTGTACAGCCTGGTCGAGGGCTACCGGCTCGACCCGGTCGCGGCCTCGCTCACCGGCTTCTGCACGGGCGGGATCGTCTCCTACCTCCTCAACAGGCGGGTCACCTACCGGAGCGACCGACCCCACGCGGAGGCGACCTGGCGCTTCGCCCTCGTCTCGGCGATCGGGTTCGGCCTCACCTGGGCCTTCATGACGCTCTTCGTCCGGGCGATCGGGATCCCGTACCTCCTGGCCCAGCTCGTCACGACCGGAATCGTTCTCGTCTGGCACTTCCTGGCCCACCGGTTCTGGACTTTCCGGGCGCCGCCCATCCCCTGAGGCCGGGACGCCTCAGGCCGCCGAGGTCGCGAGACGCCCGGGCCCGGCCCGGCGCGAGCTCGCGAGGAGGCCCAGCGCGATCGCGCCGTTCATGAGGTTGAACGCGATGCCGTTGAGGAAGGCCGCCCGGTATGAGCCGGTCCAGTCGAAGATGACGCCGGACAGCCAGCCGCCGAGCGCCATGCCGAACAGGGTCGCCATGATGCAGATCCCGACCCGGGCGCCGGCCTGGCTCGCCGGGAAGTATTCGCGCACGATGATCGCGTAGGAGGGCACGATCCCGCCCTGCACGAGGCCGAAGAGCCCCGAGATGATGTAGAGCGAGGTGAGCCCGTCGAAGAGCGTGTAGAGGACGAGGGTCGCGCCCTGGAGGAGCGAGCCGACGAGCAGCGTCGCGAGCCCGCCGATCCTGTCCGCCACGAAACCCGAGGCGAGGCGCGACACGATGCCGAGCCCGAGCATGATGGACAGCATCTCGGCCCCGCGGGCGACGCCGTAGCCGAGGTCGCCGCAATAGGCGACGATGTGAACCTGCGGCATCGCCATCGCGACGCAGCAGCCGAGCCCGGCGAGGATCAGGAGCGTCTGCAGCGCCCGCGGTCCGACCGGAAGGGCGCCCGGCCGGAAGCCCGGCGCGGGGCCGCCCGCGACGGCGCGCGGCGGCGGGCGGCGCAGCCCCGGCACGAGCGGCAGCATGAGGGCGAGGCAGGCGAGCCCGATCGCGAGATGGGCGGTGCGCCAGCCGTAGGCCGCGACGAGGTGCTGGACGATCGGCGGCCAGATCGCTCCCGCGAGGTAGTTGCCCGAGGCGCAGATCGCGACCGCGATCCCGCGCCGACGCACGAACCAGAGCGAGACATGCGCGAGGAGCGGCCCGAAGCTCGCCGAGCAGCCGACTCCGATGAGGAGCCCGTGGACGAGCGCGAAGACGAGAAGGGTCGGGGCCGCGGCGGCCGCGAGATAGCCGAGCCCGAGGAGCAGAATCCCGAGGCTCGAGGGCGCGATAATCCCGAACCGGTCCGCGAGCCGCCCCATCAGGATGCCGCCGAACCCGACGCCGATCATCTGGAGCGTGTAGGGGAGGGAGGCCCCGCCGCGCGCGACGCCGAAATCGGCCTGCACCGCCGGGAGGGCCACGACGACCGACCACATGCCGACGCCCCCGACCGTGGAGAGCGCGAGCGCGCGCAAGAGCCTCGCCCACGCCTCGCGCCCGTCGAGCGCGTCCGGCGCCGCCGCTTCCAGACCCGGCATGTCCTCCCCCGGCTTGTTCGTTGCGGCCCTCGGTAGCAGAGCGGGCGGCCTCGCGGCACCCGTCCGGCGGGAAGACCCCGCCGGCCCTGACGGCATGGCTTCGGACGCTGGATAAGGCGGCGTTAACCAAGCCGAGGCCAGATCGAAGGCCCGAACCGGGTCCGACCGATGCCGCGCGGGCGCGCCGCCTTGTCCATCGCGATGCTGGCTCTCGGGCTGGCCGCCCTTGCGGGACCGGCCAGGGCCGAGGCCGGCGAACCCGCGCGCGCCGCCGTCGCGGTCGCGGCCCGGCTGCACGGCGACGGATCGCGCGCGACGTTGAGGTGACCCTCTCCCGCCCCGTCGAGGCGCGCGCCTTCGTGCTCGAACGCCCGGACCGGGCCGTGATCGAGCTGCCCGACGTGAATTGCCAGCTGCCGCCGGACGGCGGGGCGGCCCGGGCCGGCCCGGTCGCGGGGTTCCGCTGCGGCGCCGCCGGGCCCGGGCGGTCCCGCATCGTGGTCGATCTTGCGACCCCCGCGGTCGTCGGCCGCCTCGCGACCGAGCCCGGGCCGCTCCAGGGCTCCGCTATCCTGTCCGTGGAGATCGCCCGGACCGACCGCGACGCCATGCGCCGGGCCGCCGCGGAGCCGGGCTTCGACCGCATCGACGCGACAGGCTCGATCGGCCCCCGCGGCCAAGCCCGTCTGCCCGTGATTGTCCTAGACGCGGGTCATGGCGGCACGGATCCCGGCGCCAAGGCGGGGAACGGCCTGGAGGAGAAGAACCTGACGCTGGCCTTCGTGGCCGGGCTCCGGGAACGTCTCGCGGCGACCGGGCGCTTCAGGATCGTGCTCACGCGCGAGGGCGACGTCTTCGTGCCCCTCGACGAGCGGGTCCGAATCGCCCGCGAGGCCGGGGCCGCCTTGTTCATCTCGATCCACGCCGATTCGATCGCCCGGCCCTCCGTCCGGGGCGCGACGATCTACACGGGCGCCGACCGCGCGACGGACAGCGAATCGGCGAGCCTCGCGGAGCGCGAGAACGCGGCCGACGGCGCGCCTGCAAGCCCGGAGGTCGACGCCACGACCGTCGCGGACATCCTCCAGGATTTGACGCTCCGCGAGACCCGCGCCTTCTCCCACCGCTTCGCGACGCTGCTCCTCGACCGCCTCGGCCCCGTGATCCGCTTCAGCGTGCAGCCCCACCGGCAAGCTGGGTTCCGGGTTCTCCGGGCGCCCGACGTGCCGGCCGTCCTCGTCGAGCTCGGCTATCTGTCGAACGCCCGCGACACCGAGCTCATGCTCTCCGATGGCTGGCGGACGCGCTCGACGGAGGCGGTGGCGGAGGCGGTGATGCGCTTCTTCGCGCCCGTTGTCGCGGCCCGCGCCCCAGTTTCACCATAGATGCCGTGTCGTAACGGGGTTAGAGTCCCGCAGGAAAAGTGAGGCGCGGCGCCGGCCATCGCGTGTCGGCTCGCCAACGCTTGCCGCGGACGGCCGGGCGGCGCAGAGGCGCCCGGCGATTGCGGCGGATGACGGATAGGCGCGGATGAGGTTCGTCCTTCGGTTTTTCGGCTTCCTCTTCAGCGTCGGGGCGATCGCGTTCCTGCTGGGGTCGGGGGCGGCCGCGTTCTTCTATTGGAAGTACAGCCGCGACCTGCCGGATCATGCCGCGCTCGCCAATTACGAGCCGCCCATCACGACGCGCGTTCACGCGGCAGACGGCAGCCTGCTCGCCGAATATGCGCGCGAGCGCCGTCTCTTCCTGCCCATCCAGGCGATCCCCAAGCTCGTCGTCGGCGCCTATCTCTCGGCCGAGGACAAGAACTTCTACAAGCATGCGGGCGTCGATCCCGAGGGTATCGTCCGGGCGGCGCTGAACAATTTCAAGGCCGGCACCAAGCAGGGCGCCTCGACCATCACCCAGCAGGTCGCGAAGAACTTCCTGCTGTCGAACGAGCAGACCTTCGAGCGCAAGATCCGCGAGGCGCTGATCGCGCTCCGGATCGAGGCGGCTTATTCGAAGGATAAGATCCTTGAGCTCTACCTCAACGAGATCTTCCTCGGCACGCTGGTCCCGGGCCGCAACGTGCACGGCGTCGCGGCCGCGGCGCTCGAGTATTTCGGAAAGTCGGTGCACGAGCTGACGATCGCGGAGGTCGCCTATCTCGCGGCCCTTCCGAAGGGGCCGAACCTCTATCACCCCTACAAGCACCCGCAGGAGGCGATCCGGCGACGCAACGAGATCATCGGCCTCATGGCCCAGAACGGCTATATCAGCCGGGAGGACGCCGAGGTCGCGCGGCGGCAGCCGCTCGCGGTCAATCCGCGCAACGTGTCGCCGAGCCTGTCGGCCGCCGGCTACTTCGCCGAGGAGGTCCGTCGCGACCTGAGCGATCGGTTCGGTGAAAAGGCGCTCTACGAGGGCGGGCTTTCCGTTCGGGCGAGCCTCGACCCGAAGATGCAGGCGATCGCCCGGAAGGCGCTCGTGGACGGCCTCGTGCGCTTCGACGAGGCGCAGGGCTGGCGGGGCGCGCAGAGCAACATCAACCTCGCGAGCCGCGAATGGGGCCTCGCCCTCGCCGAGGTTCGCGCGCTCAACGACATCCAGCCCTGGCGCCTCGCCGTCGTGCTCGACGTGTCGGGCGGCCAGGCCCGGATCGGCCTGCAGCCGAAACGCGAGGCGGGCGGCCAGGTCGAGCGCGACCGCGAGCTGGGCGTGGTCCCGGCCGACGGCGTGCGCTGGACCCGTCGCGGCATCTCGCAGGCGCTCCAGGTCGGCGACATCGTCTATGTCGAGCCGCTGGCCGACAAGCCCGGCCAGTACCGCCTGCGGCAGCTCCCCGAGCTTTCGGGCGCGATCGTCGCGATGGACCCGTATACGGGGCGCATCCACGCGATGGTGGGCGGCTTCTCCTTCGACCAGAGCCAGTTCAACCGCGCCACCCAGGCGCAGCGCCAGCCGGGCTCGTCCTTCAAGCCCTTCGTCTACGCGACCGCGCTCGACAACGGCTACACGCCCTCGACGATCCTGCTCGACGAGCCGATCACCATAGATCCCGGCAACGGCCAGGAGGCCTGGACGCCCTCGAACTTCGAGGGCCGGGCGACGGGGCCGCACACGCTGCGCTACGGCGTCGAGCACTCGAAGAACCTGATGACGGTCCGCCTCGCGCGGGATGTTGGCATGCCGCTCGTCGTCGAATACGCGCGTCGGTTCGGGATCTACGACGATCTCCTGCCCGTGCTGCCGATGTCGCTCGGCGCCGGCGAGACCACCGTGCTGCGCATGGTCACGGCCTATTCGATGCTCGTGAACGGCGGGAAACGCATCAAGGCGACCCTCATCGACCGCATCCAGGACCGCACGGGCGCGACGATCTATCGGCATGACGAGCGCGAATGCATCGGCTGCGCCGCCGAGCAATGGGCGAACCAGGACGAGCCGAAGCTCATCGACAAGCGCGAGCAGGTGCTCGACCCGCTGACGGCCTACCAGATGGTCTCCATCCTGGAGGGCGTCGTGCAGCGGGGGACGGCCGCGCGCCTGAAGGCGATCGTCAACAAGCCGATCGCCGGCAAGACCGGCACCACGAACGACGCCAAGGACCTCTGGTTCGTGGGCTTCTCGCCCGACCTCGCGGTCGGGGTCTATATCGGCTACGACACGCCGCGCTCGATGGGCGACAGCGCCCAGGCCTCGCAATACGCGGCGCCGATCTTCGGCGACTTCATGAAGGTCGCGCTCGCGGACAAGCCCGCGACGCCGTTCCGGGTCCCGCCGGGCATCAAGCTGATTCGCGTCAGCGTCGGGTCCGGCATGCGGGCCGGCGGCGAGGGCGGCGGCACCCTTCTCGAGGCCTTCAAGCCCGGCACGGCCCCGCCGGACAGCTACACGCCCGCGCCGCCGCGCGAGGGCGCCGGCGAAAACGTCCAGGCCGTCGGGCCCGCGACGGGCGGCGTCTACTGACGCCGCCTCCCGGCGGCTCTCCGTTTACACCGGGCGCCGCCGCCCTTATCTCCGCCACCCTTCGACCCCCGTCGCTCAGGTTCTCTTTCCCGCATCCCCATGCGCGCCGAAATCCATTCGCTCCTCGAAGCCGCCAAGCAGTCCGTCGGATTGCTGAGGAGGCATCTTTGACTGGGATACGCTGGACAGGCGCCTCGGCGAGCTGACCGCCCGCTCGGAGGACCCGAGCCTCTGGAACGATCCGGAGGAGGCCCAGAAGGTCATGCGCGAGCGCAACGCCCTCGACGAGGCCGCGAGCGCGATCCGCAAGATCGAGTCCGAGATCGAGGACGGCGTCACCCTCATCGAGCTCGGCGAGGCGGAGGGCGATCCTGCCTCCGTGACCGAGGGCGAGGAGATGATCCGCCGCGCCCAGGCCGAGGCTGCGCGCCGGCAGGTCGAGACGCTGCTCGCCGGCGAGGCTGACCGCAACGACACCTATCTCGAGGTGCATTCGGGCGCGGGCGGCACGGAAAGCCAGGACTGGGCTCAGATGCTGGCCCGGATGTACGCCCGCTGGGGGGAGCGCCGCGGCTACAAGGTCGAGCTGCTCGAGCAGCAGGACGGCGAGGAGGCCGGCATCAAGGGCGCGACGCTGCTGCTGAAGGGGCACAACGCCTATGGCTGGCTGAAGACGGAATCCGGCGTGCACCGGCTCGTGCGCATCTCGCCCTTCGATTCGAACGCCCGGCGGCACACGAGCTTCGCGTCCGTCTGGGTTTATCCGGTCGAGGACGACCGCATCCAGATCGACATCAAGGAAAGCGACTGTCGAATCGACACCTTTCGGTCGTCCGGCGCGGGCGGGCAGCACGTCAACACGACGGACTCGGCCGTACGCATCACCCACATCCCGTCCGGGATCGTGGTCGCCTGCCAGCAGGAACGCTCGCAGCACAAGAACCGCGCGACCGCCTGGAACATGCTTCGGGCCCGCCTTTACGAGGCGGAGCTGAAGAAGCGCGAAGAGAAAGCCAATGCCGAGAACGCCGCCAAGACGGATATCGGCTGGGGTCACCAGATCCGGTCCTACGTGCTCCAGCCCTATCAGCTGGTGAAGGACCTGCGCACGGGCATGACCTCCGGGACGCCCTCCGAGGTGCTGGACGGCGAGATCGACCCGTTCATGGAGGCTGCGCTGGCCCAGCGGGTCTATGGCGGCGGCCCGGACAATGTCGACGACGTCGAATGACGATGCTCCGGTCTCGCACGCCGTCCCGTCGAAGGGAGGGGTCGACGGGACGGGCGCGACCCCGCATGGATGGCGGACGCCCCTGCGGGCCAGAGGCGGTGCCCACGCGCGCCCCGCGTCGAGAGTGAGACCGGCTTGATCTTCGACCTCGCCGACGCGGCCCAGCGTTTCCAGGACCTCGTGCGGGACGCCGGGATCTGGGGCCCGATCGTCCTCGCGCTGTCCTTCGTGGTCGGGGCGGTCGTGGTCGCGCCGCGCCCGCTTCTCTGCGTCGCCTCGGGGCTGGCGCTCGGCGCCTGGGGCTTTCCGCTGGCGCTCGCCGCCGCGACGCTCGGCGCTTGCGTCGCCTTCGCGCTCGGTCGCTCCTGGCTCAAGCCGCACGCGAACCGGGTCGTCGCCCGATCGCGCCATCTCTCCGCGATCTGCCGGGCGATCGAGCGGGAGGGGTTCCGGGCCGTCCTCCTCCTGCGGCTCGGCCCCGCCGTTCCGTCGAGCCTGCAGAGCTATATGTTCGCGGCGACCTCGCTGCCGTTCCGGCCCTACCTCATCGGGACCGTGGTCGGCATCGCGCCCGGGATCGCCGCGCAGGTCGCGGCCGGCGCGCTCGGCCAGGCGGCCTTCCGGTCCGATTGGGGGGCCGTGCAGACCGCGCTCCTCTCCGTCGCCTGCTTGGCCTTCGCGGCCGCGATCCTGTTCATCGGCCGCGAGGCCCGGCGTCAGTTGAGGCTCGACGAGGCCGGGGCGGTGTCGGGCGGGGCGCCGGCCGCCGTTTGACGGGGCGCGAGGCGGCGACGGGCCGATCGGGAGGCTTCTCATGAGCGACCATGTCGAGATCGTCCGCGACGGCGCCCGGCTCGAAATCCACCTCAACCGGCCCGACAAGAAGAACGCGCTGACGGGCGCCATGTATGCCGCGGTGGCCGAGGGCCTCGCGTCGGCCGAGCGCGAGCCGGGCGTGCTCGCCGTGATCCTCGCCGGACGCGGCCAGGCCTTCTGCGCCGGCAACGATCTCGCGGATTTCATGGCGAATCCGCCGTCCGGCGACGACAGCCCGGTCGCGCGCTTTCTCCGGGCGATCTCGACCGCCACGAAGGCGGTCGTCGCGGCCGTGCAGGGCCCGGCCGTCGGGGTCGGGGCTACGATGCTCCTCCATTGCGACCACGTGGTCGCGTCGGAGGAGGCGAGCCTGCAATTCCCCTTCGCGCGGCTCGCGCTCGTGCCGGAAGCCGCGAGCTCGCTCCTCCTGCCGCGCGTCGTCGGGCCTCTCGCGGCCGCGGAGCTGATGCTGACCGGCGACCCGCTGCCGGCTGCCGAGGCAAAGCGGCTCGGCCTCGTGAGCCGGGTCGTCCCGAGCGGCGAGGCGCTCGCGGGGGCGCGCGCCTTCGCGGCCCGGCTCGAGGGCTTGCCGCCCGAGGCCCTCCGCGAGACGAAGCGGCTGCTCCGCGCCACGAGCCAGGACGTGGCGACGCGCATGGCCGAGGAGAACGCCCTCTTCCGACGCCAGCTCGGCTCCGCCGAGTTCGCCGAGGCGGCCCGCGCCTTCCTCGAGAAGCGCAAGCCCGTCTTCGCACGCTGACGGGGACGCTGCAGAACGGTTCCGCGTCCGCCTTGCCTCGCCGTCCCCGATTGTTGCCTGCGCGTCCCAAGCCGCGTTGCGCGAATTGCGCGGCGCCCCGGTCCCGATTACGCGCCGGGCTTGAACAGGGAGCATGGCAAGTGATGCGTCGCATCTGGGCCGTCGCCGCGGTCGCGGCAACCGTCTGGGTCGCCGGCCTGTCCGGGGCCGGAGCCTCGGGCGCCATCGCGTATGGGGGCGGCCGTGCCGGCCTCTCCTACAATTACCGGGACCGCGATTCGGCCGAGGAGCGCGCTCTCGCCGAATGCGGCGCCGGTTGCCGGGTGGTCGCCCGATATTCCAGTTCCTGCGCGGCCGTCGCTACGGGGCGCGGCGTCTACGGCTATGCCTGGCGCGAGGAGCGCCGCGGGGCGATGCGGGCGGCTCTCGAGAACTGCGAATCGCGGGGCGGCGGCGCCTGCTCCGTCGTCACGAGCGGCTGCGACGAGCGCTAGCGCCTCTCTGATCTTCCTCCCTGGCGCGCTCCCGCCTCCACGCTGGAAAGTTCACTCATGAGAAAGCTCACCGCCCTCGCCGTCGCCTTCGCCCTCCTCGCGGCGCCGGCCCTCGCCAAGAACTACGCGGTGCCGGAGAAGAACCCGGCCGCCACGATCAGCATCCCGGATAGCTGGGAGACGGACGAGATCGAGTTCGGCTACGGCGCCTTCTCTCCCGGCAAGGACGTCTACTTCTCCATCGAGACCGCCGATGCCGGCTCGGTCGAGCGCATGAAGAAGGCCAATCTCGACTGGATGGCCTCCAACAACATCAAGCTGAACGGCGAGCCGAAGACGACCGAGAAGTCGTTCAACGGCATCAAGGGCTCGGTGCTGAGCTTCGATGCCAAGGACGACAACGGCCCGACGAACGTCCAGTTCGCCATCCTGCCGATCTCGAACAAGCGGCTTATCTTCCTGACGATGTGGGCCTCCGACGAGGAATACAAGAAGCACGAGGCGGCCTTCGACCGCATCATCGCGAGCCTCAAGCCGATCGAGTGACCGGTCGGCTCCCGACCGAACCCGAGGCCGCCGCATCGCCGGCGGCCTCGTCGCGTCGAGGCGGCCCGGAGGCGACGGCGTCCGGGCTCGCGCCCGCCCGCCCGTCTCGCTAAGAGGCCCGGACAGCGCGAGGAACCTCATGACCTATCTGTTCGATCCGCCGCCGGCCGTCGCCATCCCGGTCGCCGGGGAATCGGGGCGCTTCCCCGTCCGCCGGATCTATTGCGTGGGCCGCAACTACGCCGAGCACGCGCGCGAGATGGGGCATGACCCGACCCGCGAGCCCCCGTTCTTCTTCATGAAGCCGGCCGACGCGCTCGTGCTCGGCGGCGGCGATTTCCCCTATCCGCCGGGCACGCAGGACGTGCATCACGAGATCGAGCTCGTGGCGGCGCTCGGCTCCGGCGGGCGCGACATCCCGGCCGAGCGGGCGCTCGACCACGTGGTCGCCTACGCGGTCGGGCTCGACATGACCCGTCGCGACCTTCAGGGCGAGGCGAAGAAGATGGGGCGGCCCTGGGACACGGGGAAAGGCTTCGACCAGTCCGCGCCCTGCTCGGACCTCGTGCCGGCGTCGCGCATCGGGCATCCCTCGGCGGGTCGCATCTGGCTCGACGTGAATGGCACGACGCGCCAGAGCGCCGACATCGCGGATCTCATCTGGTCCGTGCCCGAGATGATCGCCTACCTGTCGCGCCTCTTCGAGCTGAAGGCGGGCGACCTCATCATGACGGGAACGCCCGCGGGCGTCGGTCCGGTTGCCCGGGGCGACCTCCTCGAGGGCGGCGTCGACGGGATCGCGACGGTCCGCACCCGGGTCGTCTGACCGGGCGCGCCACGGGGGCCAGGGGCGGGCCGAGGGCCCGCCGCCTCGCGCTCAGTCGAGGAGCATGCGCTTGAGGAGCTCGAGCTCCTCGGCGAGCGCCGGATCCGTCTCGACCGCCTTCTCGATCTTGCGCACGGCGTGGAGCACCGTCGTGTGGTCGCGTCCGCCGAAGCGGCGCCCGATCTCAGGGAGCGAGCGCAACGTCAGCACCTTCGCGAGATACATCGCGATCTGGCGCGGCTTCACGACCGCCGCGGTCCGGCGCTCGGACAGGATGTCGGAGCGGGACACGTTGTAGCGGGAAGCGACGAGCTTCTGGATGTCCTCGATCTTGACCCGCTTCGGCTCGCGATTGCGCACGAGGTCGCGGATCGCGGCCTCCGCGGTCTCGATCGTGAGCGGGCTGCCCGTCAGCGTCGTGTGCGCGAGAAGGCGGTTCACCGCGCCCTCGAGGTCGCGTCCGTTGGTGGCGACGACTCGCGCCACGTAGGCGACGACGGACGGGCTCACCTCGAAGCCCGGATGGGCGGACGTCACGGCCGCGAGGCGCCGCTCCAGGATTCCGGCCCGCAGATGCTCGTCGAGCGCCGCGATCTCGACCACGAGCCCGCCCGCGAGGCGCGAGCGCACCCGCTCGTCGAGGCTCTCGAGATCGCCCGGCGGCCGGTCCGCCGCGCAGACGACCTGGCGCCCCGCATCGATGAGCGCGTTCAGCGTGTGGCCGAATTCCTGCTGGATCGTCTTGCCCTGAATGAACTGGACGTCGTCGATCACCAGAAGGTCGATGCCGCGCAGCCGCTCCTTGAAGGCGTGCGAGGTCTGCGTCTTCAGGGATGCCACGAAGCCGTACATGAAGCGGTCGGCGGTGAGATAGATCACGCGCCGCCCGGCGCGGCGCGCCTCGTTGCCGATGGCGTGGAGGAGGTGCGTCTTGCCGAGCCCGACGCCCGCCTGCAGGTAGAGCGGGTTGTAGAGCGCCGGCCCGCCCTCGTGGCGCGCGATGCGGTCCGCCGCGGCCTGCGCGAGCGCGTTCGAGCGCCCGACCACGAAGCTCTCGAATGTCAGGCGAGGGTCGAGCGGCGCGCTCGCGATCTCGCCGTCGGCGGACGCGGCCGGCCCGCTCGGCCGGGCCTCGGCCGGAAGGCCCGCGGCGTTCCCGTTCACCGCAACGCTCGGCAGGTCGGCCGGGACGCGGGCGACGCCCTCGATCCGGCGCACGATGGCGCTCGTCTTGCCGTTCGACCCGTTCAGCGGCCCGACCGGCATCTCGCGGCTCGCGCCGCGCACGACGATCGACAGGTTCGTCAGCGAGGGATGCTCGCTGCGGTACACGGAGAGCACGCGGTCGGCGTAATGCGCTTCGATCCAGCTCTTCAGGAACCGGGTCGGCACGCTGAGGCGGGCGGAGTTGTCATTGACCTCGTCCATCTCGAGCCGCGCCAGCCAACTCGAATACACGTCGTCTCCCAGCTCCGCCCGCAACCTGCGCTTCACCCGCGTCCACGCATCTTCGCCCAAGCCCGCCTCCCGCACGCCTCACTGGATCCGCCGCAACGGATCCGCCGCCCCCGGTCATTCACGCACACGGCCACGCCTTCCCGCTCAGCAAAGCGCCGAAGCGAGCCGTCACCGATCCAGACTTATTTTATGAAATGAGCGCTCTGGCCGCCCATCAGCCCAAAACGAAAGCTAATCAGCTTCCGTCGCCATCGAAATTCGGCTGCTACAATACTTATTTTGATTTTCGCGCAGCACGCTTTCCCCCACGAAATGTGAGCTGGACACGCCGAATTACGATGGATTGGCCTCGGGGTCGCCCCGAGAGGGTCTAAGGACCGTATATCGACCCCCAGGAGGGCGCAACAGGCGAGAATCGGGAATCGCGGCCGAGACCCGTGATCGGCGTCGGGGACGGCCCCGACCGGGTCCGAAAAAGCGAAGATTCGCCGGGTCTTCGCCCGGCCGAGGCCTGTCGCGGATATTCATGCAACAGCGGCGAGCTACATCAAATCGTCATCGATTCGACACGTTGGCCGGACGCCCTGCCCCGACGCTTGGCCCATAAGATGATGCAAAGTCTCAGCATTTCCTGCGCGCTGCCCGCGCGGGACCATGACGGTCAGCACCCGAAATCGAACGGCTCAGGTCAACGGGAACGGAGAGCGAACGTGGCCTGACTTTCGGTGGAGGATCGCGGATCGGAGCCGCTCAAACGCAAAGAGCCCGGCCAGGGCCGGGCTCTCGATGGGTCGATCGGCGAGGTCGGTCAGGCGCTGAGCGACTGCACCCGGTGCGACAGGCGCGACACCTTCCGAGACGCCGTGTTCTTGTGAACGATGCCCTTCTGGGCCGCCCGCATGATCTCGGGCTCCGCCGCCCGGAGGGCCGCCATGGCGGCGGTGCGGTCGCCTCCGGCGATCGCTTCCTCGACCTTGCGCAGGAAGGTACGCATGCGCGAGCGCCGCGCCCGGTTCATGTCCGTGCGCTTGGCGATCTTGCGCACCATCTTCTTGGCCGAGGTCGTGTTGGCCATGGGTCTCTCGTGTTGGGCAGTTCGCGGAGCCGACCGAGACGGCCGCGCCAGCGATGCGATAAACGACAACGGCCCCGGCGCGTGAGCGCGGGCCATCGATCCCCGGGCTATAGGGATCCCGCCTTCACACGTCAACGGTGTGGCGCGAGCGCGGCAGAGCGGGAGCGCTCGTCCGAACGGCCGATTTCGGGCGCGACGCCGCGGCGGTAGGGTTCGCCCGAGATGCGGGAGAACCCGCGCGACGGCCGGGGAGGCAAGGATGCGGCGGTGGTTGGCAAGGCTCGGGGCCGGGTTCCTCGGGGCTGGGCTCCTCGGGGCCGGCCTTCTCGGCTGGGCCGCGGCGAGCGGGGCTTCCGCCCAGGGCTTCCCGACGCGGCCCGTCAAGATCGTCGTGCCCTACACGGCGGGGGGCACGACCGACATCTTCGCCCGGCTCATCGGCGAGCGCATGGGGCAATCGCTCGGCCAGCAATTCATCATCGAGAACCGGCCGGGCGCGGGCGGGAATATCGGGGCGGACGCGGTCGCGAAGGCGGAGCCCGACGGCTACACGCTCGTGATGGCGACGATCGCGACCCACGCGATCAACCCGAACCTGTATCCGCGCATGCCCTATGATTCCGTCGCGGACTTCACGCCGGTCGCGTTCGTCGCCGGCGTCCCGAACCTCATGGTCGTGAGCCCGAAAACCGTGAAGGCGAGGACGGTCGCCGAGTTCATCGCGGAAGCGAAGGCGTCGACCCGCAAGTTCAACATGGCCTCGTCCGGCAACGGCACCTCGATCCACCTCTCGGGCGAGATGTTCAAGCAGGCGACCGGGGTCGAGATGCCCCACGTGCCTTATCGCGGGTCGGGTCCGGCGCTGAACGATCTCATCGGCGGGCAGGTCGACGTTATGTTCGACAACCTGCCTTCGGCGGTCGAGCAGGTGCGGGGCGGCAATCTTCGGGCGCTCGCCGTCACCTCGTCCACGCGCTCCCCCGCCATCCCCGAGGTGCCGACGCTCGCGGAGAGCGGCCTGCCCGGCTTCGAGGCGACGAGCTGGTTCGCGCTTTTCGGGCCGAAGGGCATGCCGCCAGCGATCGTCGCCAGGCTGAACGAGGAGGCCCGCAAGGCGCTCGACGGCCCGGAGCTGCGCCGCCGCTTCGCGGAGCTCGGCGGCGACATCCGGCCGCTGAGCCCGGCCGAGCTCGGCGCCTTCGCGCAGGCCGAGCGTGACAAATGGGCCGTCATCGTCAAGCAATCGGGCGCGAAGATCGATTGACGCGCGGGCGGACCGTCGCGAAACGGTGATCGGCGACACGCGCCGCCTCCGGCGCGGCGGCGTCTCGGCCGCGTTACCTCCTGCCCGTGCCGACGCTCCTCGCCCTCTCGCCCCATCTCGATGACGCCGCCTTCTCGTGCGGGGGCGCGCTCGCGCAGCTCGGGCGGGGCGGGTGGCGCGTTGTCCTTGCGACGGTCTTCACCCGCAGCGTGCCCGACCCGACCGGGTTCGCGCTCGCCTGTCAGCTCGACAAGGGGCTCGGCCCCGAGGTCGACTACATGGCGCTGCGCCGCGAGGAGGATGGCCGCGCGGCCGAGGCGCTCGGCTGCTGGCCTCCCGTTTGGCTCGACCTGCCGGAGGCGCCCCATCGCGGCTACGGCTCGGCGGCCGCGCTCTTCGGGCCGACGCTGCCCGAGGACGACGCGGCGCTCCTGGCCCCGCTCGCGGCGGCGCTCGCCCGGCTCGCGGCCGAGACCTCGCCCGATCTCCTGCTCGCGCCTCAGGCGATCGGGGGCCATGTCGACCACGTGCAGGTGATCCGGGCGCTCGGCCGAGCCGCGCTGGACCTGCCCGTCCTGTGGTGGCGAGACTTCCCTTATACCGCGCGCGAGGCCGCGCCGGCCGAGCCCTTCGCCGACCGCATGGCGCGGCTTCCGGAGCTGTCGATCGCGCTCGGCGAGCGGGATCGCGGCGCGAAGGCCCGGGCCTGCGCGGCCTATGCGAGCCAGCTCGGCTTCCAGTTCGGCGGACCGGCCGGGCTCGACCGGCGCCTCGCGGAAGCCGGACCGGTCGAGCGCTTCCGGGCGGAGGGCCGGCTGCCCGCCGCCCTCGGGAGCATGCTTGCCGCGGAGCCGACGACGTGAGCGACGCCGCGCTCGCCGACCCGGACGAGATCCTGCGCCGGCGCGCGCTCCTCGGCTCGCCCGCCATGGCGCCGCTCGCGCCCTACTTGGCGGCGCTGAGGCAAGCGCATGGGGACGTGCCGGATCCGGATCCGCTCGACGGCGGGGCCGAGGCGCGCCTGCTCCTTCTCCTCGAAACGCCCGGGCCGCGTGTTCGCGGCACCGGGATGGTGTCGCGGGACAATTTGAGCGGGACCGCCCGCAACCTCCGGGGCTTCCTCGGCGAGGCCGGCCTTCCGCGACGCAGAACGCTCATCTGGAACGCCGTCCCGTTCGTGATCCACAGCCCCGGCGACCCAAACCGGGCGCCGCGGGCCGGCGAGATCGCCCGCGGCCTCGCCGAGTTGCCGCGCCTTCTCGCGCTCCTGCCCCGGCTCTCCGTGGTGGTTTTGGCCGGGCGGATCGCGGCCCGAGCCGAGCCGATCCTGCGCGGCCTGCGGCCGGCGCTGCCGATCCTCGCCATGCCGCATCCGAGCCCGACCATCGTGTGCACGAGCCCGGCCGTCCCGTCCCGGATCCGGGCGACGCTTGCCGAGGCCGCGGCCTTCGCGGAGACCTGAGCGATGCCGGGCTACCTGCCCTTCGCGGGCGCGCTGCGCTTGCCGGCCTTCCTCTGCGATAATTGCGGCTACTGGCAGCGCCATTTCGAGCCGCCGCACGTTTGCCCGCTCTGCCTCGATGCGCGCCACGTCGTGCCGCAGACGGGCTGGCGCTTCCACACGCTCGCGGAGGCCGAGGCGGCCTTCCCGTGCCATTCGGCCGAGCTCGAAGACGGCGTGTGGCGGTTCTGGAACGACCCGGTCTCCGGGATCGGCCCCTCGAGCTACCTCGTCCGGACCGAGGGCGGGAACCTGCTCTTCGAGGGCTGCGCCGTGTTCAGCGGGGCCGCGCTCGACCACATCGCGTCGCTCGGCGGCGTGCAGGTCCTCTCGGCCTCCCACCCGC
>JAFAPJ010000188.1 GCA_019247255.1 Methylobacteriaceae bacterium
GGCCTTCGTCCAGGTCGCGGCCGAGATCGGCGTCAAGGAGGTCTACCTTCAGCGCCTCGTCTTCTTCGAGGAGGACGCGATCGGGCTCGCCCGGCCCGACCAGGCGCTCTACGAACAGATGACCCGCGACGAGGCCGAGCGCCTGGACGAGGCGACGCGGCTCGCGGCCTCCCTTGGCATGACCTTCTCGGCCTCGGGCGCGGCCTCCGAGCCCGGGATCAGCGTGAAGCGGACGGAGGACAAGGCCTCCTGGTCGCTCTGCCGCCGGCCCTGGACCGTCATGTACTTCACGGCGAACGGGCGGGCCCTGCCCTGCTGCATCGCGCCCTTCTCCCAGCGCGGCTACGAGAACTACACGCTCGGCGACGCCAGCCAGGCGGAGCTGCGGTCCATCTGGAACGGCCCGGCCTACCAGGATTTCCGCGAGGCGCTTCTGTCCGACGCGCCGCCCCAGGCCTGCGCCGGCTGCGGGCTGCGCTGGAGCCTCTGACATGATCGGCCGGGAACGCGTCGCGCTCGTCGTTCCGACCCTCAACGAGGAGGATGCGATCGGCCCGGCGCTCGCCCGGGTGCCGCGCGATCTCGTTGATCGCATCATCGTGGCGGATGGCGGCAGCCGTGACCGCACGGCGGAGCGGGCTCGGCAGGAAGGCGCCGAGGTGCTCGACGCCGGCCGCGGCTACGGCCGCGCCTGCCTCATGGGCGCCGAGCGCGCGGCCGATTGCGGCATCATCGCCTACATGGACGGCGACGGGGCCGACCCGGTCGAAGGGATCGGTGCGCTGCTCGAGCCCATCGCCGCAGGCGACCAGGACTTCACCATCGCGTCCCGGACCCGGGGGCGGCGCGAGCCCGGCAGCATGAGCTGGCACCAGGTGCTGGCCGGCCGGGCCGCGGGTTTCGGCGTCCGGGCTCTCTACGGCGTGTCCTTCACGGACATGAGCGCCTTCCGGGCGATCCGCCGCGACGCGCTCCTCGAGCTCGGCATGCGCGAGATGACCTACGGCTGGAACCTCGAGATGCAGATGCGCGCGGCGCGATCGGGACTGCGAATCCTGGAGGTGCCGCTGCCCTATGGACGACGCACCGGCGGCGTTTCGAAGGTCGCGGGCTCGCTGCGGGGAACGCTGACGGCGGGAAGCCGGATCGTCAGGACCTTCGTCGAGGTCGCCCGCAACGCCGAGGCGCGGCCGTGACCGAGCCATTCGCCCTCGCGGCGTTCCTGGCGCGCTGGGGCGCCTCGATCCGGCACGATCTCGCGGCGTCCGAATCGGAGACGACGCCGCTCGCCGAGCTTCTGGCGATGGCGGATGCGGAGGATGCCGAGCGCTGGGCCCGGCTCGAATTCGGCTACGCCCATCCACGCGGCGCGCCCTGGCTGCGCGAGACGATCGCGAAGCGCTATCACGGGCTCGAGCCTGCCGACATCCTCTGCTGCGCAGGCGCCCAGGAGGCCGCGACCTGCATCGCCCGGGCGCTGCTCGGCCCCGAGGACCACGCGGTCGTGGTCCTGCCGATCTACCAGCCCTCCGAGCAGGCGATCACGGCGCGCGCGCCGACCGCCGGCGTCGCCCTCGAGGAGCGCGGGGGCGAGTGGATCCTCGATCTCGACCGGGTCGCGGCCGCGCTTCGCCCGAACACCCGCCTCATCCTCACGAACTTTCCGAACAGCCCGACGGGCGCGCAGCTCGACCGAGCGGCTTTCGACGCGCTGATCGCGCTCTGCCGCGCGCGCGGGATCTGGCTCGTGAACGACGAGGTCTACCGGCAGACGGACCGGGTCGCGGACGAGCGGCTGCCGCCGGTCGCTGACCTTTACGAGCGGGGCATCTCGATCGACGGGCTGTCGAAGGGCTTCGGCCTGCCCGGGCTGCGGGTCGGCTGGGCTGCCTGCCGCGACCGCGACCTCCTCACGCGCGCGCTCCTCGCCAAGAACGAGCTCTCGAGCTGCCTCGCGGCGGCGAGCGAGGTCCTGGCCCAGATCGCGCTCAAGGCCGAGGCGCCCATCGTCCGGCGCAACCGGGCGATCGGACGGCGCAACGACGAGCGGCTGCAGGACGTGCTGCGTCGCCTTCCGGACCTCTTCGAGCCCGCGCCGTCCCGCAACCTCGCCTTCGCCTGCCCCCGCTACGTCGGGCCGGGCAGCGCGTCAGCCTTCGCGGTCTCGCTCGCCCGCGGGGCCGGCATCCTGGTCCTGCCGTTGGGCGTCTGGCACTCGCCGCTCGCGGCCCTGCCGGCCGACCGCGTGCGGATCAGCCTCGGGCAGCTGAGGAGCGGACCGGGTCTCGACGCGCTGGCGCTGCATCTCTGCGAGGCGCGCCGGCCGGAGCTCGTCGCGTGACGGTTTCAGTGGAACG
>JAFAPJ010000265.1 GCA_019247255.1 Methylobacteriaceae bacterium
AGGCGACGAGCCGGCGCCGGATCTGCTCGCAGGCGTCGAGAGCCGCCATGCCGTTGAGGTCCGAGCCCGAGGAGGCCGCGGTCGCCGAGGTGTTCGGCACCTTGTCGGTCTTGGTGGCCGTGATCTTCACAGCGTCGAGGTCGATCCCGAAGGCGCTCGCGACGACCTGCGCGACCTTGACGTGGAGCCCCTGCCCCATCTCGGTCCCGCCGTGGTTCAGGAGCACGGAGCCGTCCGTGTAGACGTGAACGAGCGCGCCGGCCTGATTGTACTGGGTCGCCGTGAACGAGATACCGAACTTCACGGGCGTCAGCGCGAGTCCCCGCTTCAGGATCGGGCTCGCGGCGTTAAAGGCCCGGATCGCGGCGCGGCGCGCCCGGTAGTCCGAGCGCCGCTCGAGCTCGCCCACGAGCTCGGGCAGGATGTTGTCTTCGACCGTCTGGTGGTACGGCGTCACCGCGCGCTCGCCGGGGCCATAGAAGTTGAGCCGGCGGATGTCGAGCGGGTCGCGGCCCGTCGCGAAGGCGACCTCCTCGATGACCCGCTCGGCCAGCACCATGCCCTGCGGCCCGCCGAAGCCCCGGAAGGCCGTGTTCGAGACGGTATGGGTCCGCCACGGCTCCGAGGTCACCCGCACGGCCGGATAGAAATAGGCGTTGTCCGCGTGGAAGAGGGCGCGGTCCGTCACGGGGCCCGACAGGTCGGCCGAGAAACCGCAGCGCGCCGCGAAGGTCGCGTCGAGCGCCTCGATACGGCCCTCGGGCGTGAAGCCGACCGTGTAATCGACGGCGAAATCGTGCCGCTTGCCGGTCGCGATCATGTCGTCGTCGCGATCGGGCCTGATCTTCACGGGCCGGCGGAGCTTCGTGGCGGCGAGCGTCGCCACCGCGGCGAACAGGTTGCCCTGCGTTTCCTTGCCGCCGAAGCCGCCGCCCATGCGGCGGACCTCGACCGTCACGGCGTGGAACGGCAGGCCCAGCACATGCGCCACCATGTGCTGCACCTCGCTCGGGTGCTGGGTGGAGGAATGGACGAGCACGTCGCCGTCCTCGCCGGGGATCGCCAGCGCGACATGCGTCTCGAGGTAGAAATGGTCCTGCCCGCCGATCTCCAGCTGGCCGTCGAGCCGCCGCGGCGCGGAAGCGAGCGCTCCCGCGGCGTCGCCGCGGGCGAGCGTCAGCCCCTCGGTCACGAAGCCCGTGCCGGCGACGCGCGCGCCCGCGATGTCGATCGCGGGCGGCAGAGGGTCGTAGCGGACCGAGGCGAGCCGGCAGGCCCGGCGCGCCGCTTCCCGCGTCTCGGCCACGACGGTGAAGATCGGCTGGCCGTGGAACAGCACCCGGTCGGTCGCGAAGACCGGATCGTCGTGCTTGCCGGCGGTCGGCGAGACGTCGTTCTCGCCCGGAATGTCGGCGGCGGTCAGGACCGCGACGACGCCCGGGGCGGAGCGCACTGCGTCGAGGTCGAGCGCGAGGATTCGAGCATGCGCCTCGGTCGAGAGCCCGAGATAGGCATGAAGCAAGCCTTCGGGCGCCGGCAGGTCGTCGATGTAGCGCGCCTCGCCCGTGACGTGCTTCTCGGCGGAATCGTGCGGCCGGGCGGCGCCCATCCCGCCGGCGGCCGGCCGCAACGGGCTGCGCTCAAGCACGGGACGCCCCCGCCGCGCGGAGCGCGATCCTCACGCGCTCGCTTCCGCGAGGAGCCCGGCGACCCGGGTCGCCGTGCCGGGCGCGGCCATCTCGACCTGGAAGCGGCGGATCAGGTTGCCGGCGACGGCCAGGCGATAGCGCGCGGAGGCTCGCCAATCGTCGAGCGGGGTGAAGTCGATCGCGAGCGCGGCCGCCGCGGCCGCCGCGGCCTCCTCGTCGAAGACGCGGCCGAGGAGCGCGGCTTCCGCGGCCGTCGCCCGTTGCGGAACCGCCGCCATCCCGCCGAAGGCGAGGCGCGCCTCGGCGATGCGGCCCTCCGGTCCGGTCCGGAGCCGGAAGGCGCCGCAGAGCGCCGAGATGTCCTCGTCCTTGCGCTTGGTCACCTTGTAGCAGGCAAGCTTCTCGCCCGCCGGCAGATACGGGATCGTGACGCTCTCGACGAACTCGCCCGGCTGCCGGTCCTGCTTGCCATACGCGATAAAGAAATCGCGCAGCTTGACCTCGCGCCGCTCGTTCCCCCTGCGCAGCGTGATGTGCGCGCCGAGCGCAATGAACGGCGGTGGCGTATCGCCGATCGGCGAGCCGT
>JAFAPJ010000400.1 GCA_019247255.1 Methylobacteriaceae bacterium
CATGCGCTGGCTGCTCGCCTCTCCGGCCCCGGTCTACGAGCCCCCCCCGCCGATCATCCGGAAGTACTGAGCGAGCCTCATCCGACTTAGGGAAGGCCCGGGACGAGCTCCCGGGCCTTCTCGCTTCTGGGCGGCCGTACCACGCCCTGGACAGCCCACCCCGCCTCTGCTAGGTCGCCCGCTCTCTCGGGACACCCTCCCTGAGGGGCGCATAGCTCAGTTGGTAGAGCAGCTGACTCTTAATCAGCGGGTCCTAGGTTCGAGCCCTAGTGCGCCCACCAAATGCCCAGAGGTCCGAGTTGAGCTGCAGCTGACGGCAGCTTGCGCCGGCTGAGCCCAACTGGACCTGGTATCTCGCCGATGCGTGATCCTCGCGCAGCTGTCGCCCCTCCGCTCTGATCGTCATGGAAGACGGACCCGGCCTCGCTCACGGATGCGTGGACGGCATGAAGGTCGCGTCTCTCCATCAACGAGCGATTCCATTCAAAATTAAAACGTCTGCGACAAGCATTCGGCGTTGTCGGACGACGTCGATGAAGCTTGCGCCGAAGATCCTCGCCCCAGTTATCGCCCTGGCGACCGTTCTGGCCTCAGTCGTCGCCCTGGCGCTCTGGCTACAGAACGAGATCACGACCATAGATGGTCAGGAGATGCTTCTCCGCGCTCAGATGTTGGAGGCGAGCGAGGTGCGCGCGCTGAGCCGCGCCGTGCAACGGGACGTCGTCAAGCTGACGACCGATACGTGGGAGGGTGCGAGGCCGGCGCTCGAGAAGTCCGCGCTCGCGCGGTCCGAGCAGCTTCTCGCACGCGGCCGCAAGCTCGCCGGGACGCTCAGTCCGAGCGAGACCGAGATGCGCGACTTCCTTCCCCTGCAGGAAGCTGTCGTCCGGGAGCTCGCGGCCGTCCGCGCGCTCGTCCAGGGCGGCGAGGCCGCGCGGGCCCGGGCGCAGTTCGTCCAGAAGGTCGAGCCGGCCGAGAAGGCGGCGTCCCGCCTGCTCGACGCCTTCATCGAGCGGGGCGAGCACGACATTGCGGAGCTCTCGGCGGAGGCGGCGCGCTTCCACCGAACCGCCTGGCTCCTCCTCTTCTCGATTGCGGCCGTCTCGCTCCTGTCCACGCTCCTCGGCGCCGCGCTGTTCGTGTCGCGCGGGATCATCCGTCCGCTGCGGGAGGTCGAGGGCGCGGTCGGCCGCATGGCGGCCGGCGATTACGGCGGAGCGATTGGCGGCCTCGAGCGCCGGGACGAGCTCGGCGCGATCTCGCGCGCCGTCGCGGGCTTCCGCGACGCGCTCGCGGACGGGGTCCGGCTCCGGACGGAGCAGGCTCGGCTCCAGCAGGAGACGGATGCGGAACGGGCGCGCAGCGAGCGCGAGCGCGAGACCGCGGCCCGCGAACAGGCCGAGGTCGTCCGGGCGATCGCGGGCGGTCTGGAGCAGCTCGCCGAAGGCACCCTCACGTTCCGGCTGCACGACGCCTTCCCGGGCGAGTACCGTAAGCTGCAGGACGATTTCAACACGGCCATCACGACGCTTCAGGACGCGATGCGCACCATCTCGCAGGCGACCGGCGGCATCCGAGTCGGCACGGGCGAGATCGCGCAGGCGGCGGACGACCTGTCGCGACGGACCGAGCAGCAGGCGGCCTCGCTGGAGGAAACGGCGGCGGCGCTCGACGAGATCACCGCGACGGTTCAACGCGCCGCCGAGGGCGCGCACCGGGCACGGGCCATCGTGGCGGTCGCGGGGAGCGACGCCGAGAGCTCGAGCGCGGTGGTCGCGGCCGCCGTCAAGGCCATGGCCGAGATCGAACGCTCGGCCGGTCGCATCGCCAACATCATCGGGGTGATCGACGAGATCGCCTTTCAGACCAACCTGTTGGCGCTCAATGCGGGCGTGGAGGCGGCGCGCGCCGGAGAGGCCGGTCGCGGCTTCGCGGTCGTGGCCTCCGAGGTGCGCTCGCTCGCGCAACGCTCGGCCGAGGCCGCCAAGGAGATCAAGGCGCTCATCCAGGATTCGTCGTCCCAGGTGGCGAGCGGGGTCGACCTCGTCGGCGAGACCGGGACGGCCTTGTCCCGGATCGCCGCCCAGGTCTCCGAGATCAAGGGGCTGGTGGAGGAGATCGCGGCCTCTGCGAAGGAGCAGGCGACAGGCCTGGCCGAGGTGAACACCGCGGTCGGCCAGCTCGACCAGCTCACGCAGCAGAACGCCGCGATGGTCGAGCAATCGACGGCAGCGAGCCGGACGCTCGCCGGCGAAGCGACCGGGCTGAGCTCGCTCGTCGCGCGCTTCGATGTCGGCGGGGGAGAGGCGCGACGGCGCGAGCCGGACGTCGCCGCAGCCACTCGGCCGCAATCCGCCCGGGGCACCGTCGCCGCCCTGAAGGCCGTCGGCGGGCCGGGACGCTCCGCAGCCCGCGCGCCCGAGCCGGACGCGCAGAGCTGGGACGAGTTCTGAACCAAGCCGCGGACTGGCCCGCGAGGGCGTCAGAGCGGCGCAGGCGCTCCGCCGCGCTTGCCCGGGGGCCGGCTCTGATCACCGGGCGGTGTCGGGATAGACGGGTCGGACCGATCGCTGGCGCCCCCGGTCCGAGACCGGCTCCTGGGGTCGGGCTTGCCGGGAACGCGCCTGAGCGCGTCCTGTTTGACGGTCGGCGCCGTTGTTCTCACGCGCGCGGCGCCGCGGTCGGGCGCCGGGGCGACCTGCGCGACCTGAAACGCCCCGTCCACGGCAACGCTTCCGGCCATCGTGGGGCTCACCACGACGGATCCGGCCAGCACCAAAGTAGATCCGAGCAGACTTAGCATCCTCGATCCTCCCCGGTCTTTGGCAGCAAGCAAAGATGCCTGCCACATCGCGAGGATCGCAGCGTTCACCCGGTCTCGCAAGCTCACATGACGCCCTTGAACCATGATCGGTCGACCTGAGTGCAACTCACGACTGAGTTGCCTGCGAACCTGGTCGGAGTTCGACGCCTGGGCGTAGAGGGGCTGAGCGCGCAAGACGCGATAGGCCTCTTGGCCGATCGCGCCCGGGACAGCGCGTCTATTCGGCGGCCGTCAGATGGCGACCCGGCAAGGCGGCCCGGGCCGGGCGCGGCTCGTCGAGGGCCGCCATCGTCTCAGGCTCGACCCAGCTGCCCTCGTCGATCGCGGCGATCCGCCGGTCCAATTCCGCGATCACCGTTCGCGAGAACGGGCCGAGATGCAGGTAGGTCGCCATGTTCATGGTGAGGAAGGGCAGCGCGCGCGGATTCGTCCGGGCGCAATGCAGGAAGGTCGACCAGAAATGGCGCGCGAGGCGCGGCTGCCTCGCAGTCATGCGCCAGGCGACCCGGGCGAACGGCCGCAGCAGCGGCACGACCGCGCGCCAATCGAGATCGGAGGGGCGAGGCGGCCGCTTGAGCTCGCCCGCCAGCCGCCTGACGCGGCCGAAGAAGGAAGCCGGCGCGTAGACGCGCTCGAGCACGTCCCGGTAATCCTGGAGAATGTCGCGGCGAGGGCGGAGCGGGCGGAAGTTGAGGCCGCCCGTGCACTGATCGCCGGCTCCCGCGAGCTCGTCGTCATAGGCGAGGTGGAGCCGCCCTTCCCGGGCGAGCCGGCGCGAGAGCTGGGTCTGCGGCAGAGCGGCGAGCAGGCCGATCATCGCCATCGGGATGGCGGTATCCTCGACGCAGCCGATCATCGCGTCGCGCACCTCGCCGCGCTCGGTGTCGAAGCCGATGATGAAGCCCGCGATGACGAACATGCCGGCGCGGTTGATGCGGTGCACGCTCTCCGAGATGCTGCGCCGGGTGTTCTGCTTCTTCTGGGCGGAGACGAGCGTCTCCTCGTCAGGGCTTTCGATCCCGACGAAGACGATGAAGAAGTTCGCGGCCCGCATCAGCGCGAGGAGCTCGGGATCATCCGCGAGGTTGAGGGAGGCCTCGGTCGACAGGATGAACGGGTAGCCGCGCTCCTTCTGCCAGGCCGCGAGAACCGGCAGGAAGCGCTTGATCGCCTTCTTGTTGCCGATGAGGTTGTCATCGACGAAGTCGAGATGGCCACGAAAGCCGAGCTCGTAGAGGCGCTCGAGCTCGGCCATCATCTGCTCGTTCGTCTTGGTGCGCGGGGCGCGACCGTAGAGCTCGATGATGTCGCAGAACTCGCAGGTGAACGGGCAGCCGCGCGAGAACTGCACCCCA
>JAFAPJ010000407.1 GCA_019247255.1 Methylobacteriaceae bacterium
CTGGGCCGGCTCCGGCTCGTTGGCGTTGGCGGCCGGCAGCGTCTCCATCATCGGCTCGGCCTCGGCCCCGACGTCGATGCCCGAATGACCCTGGCTACGGCCGATGCCGTCGATGGCCGCCCGCGCCACGAGATCGCAATAAAGCGCGATCGCGCGGCCCGCATCGTCGTTGGCCGGGACGGGATAGGTGATGCCGTCCGGATCGCTGTTGCTGTCGACGATCGCCTCCACCGGGATGCCGAGGCGCTGAGCCTCCTTGATGGCCAGCTGCTCCTTGTTCGTGTCGATCACGAAGAGGAGATCGGGCACGCCGCCCATGTCCTTGATGCCGCCGAGCGCCTTCTCGAGCTTCTCCTTCTCACGGGAGAGCATCAGGCGCTCCTTCTTGGTCAGGCCCGGGCCACCGGTCTCCAGCGTCTCGTCGACCTTGCGCAGGCGCTGGATCGAGCCCGAGATGGTCTTCCAGTTGGTCAGCATGCCGCCGAGCCAGCGGGAGTTGACGTAGTACTGGGCCGAGCGCTTCGCCGCATCCGCGACCGCGTCCGAGGCCTGCCGCTTCGTACCGACGAACAGCACGCGGCCGCCCTTGGCGACCGTGTCGCTCACCGCCTGCAGCGCCCGGTAGAGCATCGGGACAGTCTGGGCGAGGTCGATGATGTGGATGTTGTTGCGCGTGCCGAAGATGAAGGTCGACATCTTCGGATTCCAGCGGTGCGACTGGTGGCCGAAATGGGCGCCGGCCTCCAACAGCTGGCGCATGGAAAAATCGGGCAGTGCCATCTTACTCTCCGGTTAAGCCGCCGCGGAGCGATGGCCTGGCTGGACAGCCAGGCACCGGGACGCCCCATTCAGGCATGGGGTCAGCTCCGCGTGTGGGATAGCGCGCATATACGGGCGCGCGCCGCCCAAGGCAAGGCGGCCGCTGTTTCAGGCGATCTCGACGACGAGCCGGCCGCGGACCTTGCCTTCGACGATGTCGCGGCCGGCCTGAACAACCTCGTCGAGCCGGATGGTTCGAGTCATCGCGGCGAGCTTTCCCCGATCCAGGTCGCGGGCGAGCCGGCCCCAAGCCTGCTCCCGAAGCGCCTTCGGGGTCATGACGGAATCGACCCCGAGCAGCGCGACGTTGCGCAGGATGAAAGGCGCGACGGTCGCCGGAAGGTCCATGCCGCCGGCGAGCCCGCAAGCCGCGACCGCGCCACCGTAGCGCGTCATCGACAGAACGTTCGCGAGCGTCGTCGAGCCCACCGTGTCGACCCCCGCCGCCCAGCGCTCCTTGCCGAGCGGCCGGCCCTTCTCGGCGAGCTCGGCCCGGGTGACGATCTCGGCCGCGCCGAGCCCGCGGAGATACGCCTCCTCCTCCGGCCGCCCCGTCGAGGCGAGGACGTGCCAGCCCGCCCCTGCGAGAAGAGCGACCGCGACGGAGCCGACGCCGCCGGCGGCGCCCGTCACGATCGCCGGGCCGCGCTCCGGCCGCAGGTCGTGCCGCTCGAGCGCGAGGAGGCACAGCATGGCGGTGTAACCTGCCGTGCCGAGCGCCATCGCGTCCGCGGCCGAGAGACCGGTCGGCAGCTTGATCAGCCAGTCGCTCTTGACCCGGGTCTTCTCGGCATAGGCGCCGAGATGGGTCTCGCCCGTGCCCCAGCCGTTCAGGATGACGTGGTCGCCGGGCCGGAAGTCGGGGCTGGAGGAGCTCTCGACGATCCCGGCGCAATCGACGCCCGGAATCATCGGCCAGCGCCGCACAACGGGCGCCTTGCCGGTGAGCGCCAGCCCGTCCTTGTAATTGACCGTCGAATGCGTGACCCGGACGGTGACGTCGCCCTCCATCAGGTCGGCTTCGTCGAAGTCTCGGAGGATCGGGCTTGGCGCTCCCTCCGTCTTCTCGATCACGATCGCCTTGAAGCTCGCCATGTCGTCCTCCCGGGGCCGGAGGGAGGCGCAGAGCGCATCCGAGTCAAGCCACGCCGTTCGGCTCAGGCGAAGGCGCGCGCGGCCTCTCTGGGCAGCGCGAAGGGCGACAGGTCGATCCGCGAGCGGCCCTCGCTCAGCCGTTCCGCGACCGCTTCCCCGATCGCGGCCGAATGCTTGAAGCCGTGCCCGGAGCAGGCCGAGACGATCGTGATCCGCTCGCTCTCCGGATGCGCGTCGATCGCGAAGCGGCTGTCCGGCGCCAGCGTGTAGAGGCAGGTCTTCGCCTGAACGGCGCGGTCCTGGACGCCGCGGAGCTTTCCCGCGACGTGCCGCGCATGGATCGCGGCGATTTCGGCCGGGTCGATCGTGCGGTCAATCTCCTCCGGCCGCGCCAGGCTCATGCCGTAGGTCTCGGTCGCGACCTTCACGCCCGCATGGCCCGGGATCGCGGGAAACCCGTAGGATTGCTCGCCCTCGCTGCCGTGCAGCCAGATAAAGACCGGGAAGCGCCCGGGCGCGTAGGCGGCCGGGTCGTCCGCCGCGAACCAGCCGAGCACTTGGCGGTAGACGGCCATGTGCTGGAGGGCGGCGCCGGCGAGACCGGGCGACCACGCGCCGGCGGCGAGCACCACTCGATCGCCCTCGTAGACGTCCCGCGCCGTCCTGACGCGCACGCCCTGTCCCGCCCTCTCGATCGCGAGGACGGGTTCGTCCCGGCGCAGGGCGGCTCCCGCGCGCTCCGCCAGCGCGAGCTGCGCCGCGATGCAGCGTTCCGGGTAGACGAAGCCGGCGCCCGGCTCGAAATAGGCGCGCTCGTCGCCTTCCAGGATGAATTGCGGGAAGCGCGCCTGGACCTCCTCCGGCGAGAGCGTCTCGTGCGGGATGCCGTAGCGGCGCGCGGCCGCCAGCGTCTGGTCCATGAAGCCCGGCTTCACGGGATGGCTCGATCGGGCGCCGGCAAGGAAGAGCCCGCCGCATTGGACGAGCAGCTCCTCGCCCGTCTCGGCCTCGATCTCCCGCCAGATCTCGTGCGCTCGAAGCACGAGCGGGACATACAGCTCGCCCTCGCCGATCGCCTGACGGGTGATCCTGGTCTCCCCGTGGCTCGAGCCTTCCTCGTGAGGCGGCGAGAAGCGGTCGATCCCGACCGCCCGAACCCCGCGCTTCGCGAGCTGCAGGAGGGTGGCGCTGCCCATCGCGCCGAGCCCCACCACGATCACGTCCGCCCTCGTCATGCCGTCGGATCCGCCGCTTCGAGACCGGGCGACATTGCACGCTGCCGGCGTTCCGCGCGAGCCCTCGCCTCCGCGGCGCATTTGGCGCGGTGGGCGCCCCGGTTCACGACGCCGAGATTGGGTACGCCCCAGAAGTCCAAAAGCTTCGGCCAGCCGACCTCGCGGTGGTCGCGCCAGACCTCGTGAAGCGGGACACGATGGTCGACCTCGGCGCCTTTGAGGAGGCGGGTCCCTGTCTCGACGCAGCGGCGCGCCTGCCGGCGCTTCAGCGCCTGGTCGAAGGTCGCGGGGTCGCACCAGAAGCGCCAGGCCGCGACGCAGGCCGCGTGCCAGCGCGCGTTTCGGTTGCGTGCTTCGCCCGCGACGAGCGGCCGATGCCAGCCCTGTCGAAATACTTCCTGTCCGCAGATGCAGCAGAAGCCCGGGCCTCGCGCATAGGCCTCCTCGCGATACGGGGTCGGCGGCGACCGGAAGGAGGCGGCGAGACCCGCCTTTCCGCCCGGGGCGAGGCGCCAGATCCATGCGGGCGGCGCGCCGGTGCGGGCCGCGAGAGCCCGGGCGAGGCGATCGGCCCGCAACGGGTGCTGGCGCCAGTAGCTCTCGACCGCGCGGCGCGGGGTCGGCGGGACGAACGGCCGCGAGAGCGCGTGCGCGAGCACGAGCGGTGGGAAGCCGGCCGGCAGGGCGCGAAGGAGGCGCTCGCGCGACCGCCGGTTTCGCTCCTCCCGCCACGCGCTCATCCCGGACCGTCCTGATTCGCTCCGGCGCTTCTTACGCCACCGGCGGTTCCGAAGCCGTTGCCGGGCGCGCCGCCCGCCGACCGGGCAGCATCACGGTCGCGGACGCGCCGACGATGAGCACCAGGCCGAGCCAATCTCCGAGCGTCGGTTGCTCGCCGAGCGCCAGGGTTGCGCTCACGACCCCGACGCCCGGCACCATGAGCGATCCGAGCGCCGCGACGCCGGCCGGCAGCTTCACCAGGATCGTCACCCAGATGCAGGTCGCGAGCGCCTGCGCGAGCACGACATGGTAGGCGAGCGCCGCCCAGGTCTCGGGGCGCTGCGGCAGGCTCGTGGGCAAGCCCTCGAGCACGAGCATGCCGGCGATGGTCGTGACCGCGGCCGTGGCGAGCTGCCAGGTGCCGATCACGATCGGCGGCGCAGCGATCGGGAACCGCTTCTGCAGGACCGCACCCGCCGCCCAGCAGGACCCCGCTAAAACCGCGAAGGGCATGCCCCAGTTCAGCTCGCCCGCCTGCACGATCGGCCAGCCGAGCGCCAGGAGCCCCGCGGCGCCGAGCCCAACCCCGAGCCAGCGGCGGCCATCGACGTGCTCGCCGAGAAAGATCCAGGCGAGGATGACGGTCCAGATCGGCATGGTGGAGGCGAGGACGGAGCTGCGCGCCGTCGATCCCAGCCGAAGCGCGAGGGCGGTCAGGATTCCATAGGCCGCGAAGGACGCCATCCCGGTCGCGGCGACGCGCCACCAATGCGGGCGCGGCACCCGCAGCGAGCCGCCGGTCGCGAGCACGAGCGCGGACAGTGCGAGCGAGCCCGCCACGAACCCGACCGTTCGCAGGGTCCAGGGCGGGATCTCCGCGAGCCCGATCCGGATCGCGATCCAGTTGAAGCCCCAGGCGAGCCCGAGAACCGGAACGAGGAGAGCCGTCCGGTTCACCGCGATCCTCCGCGGGCCACACGCCTCACTGCGACCAGAGCCAAGCAGCGCCCCGGACTCCCGACGAATCGCCATGCGCATTGCGGCGAACCGGCGTCGCGAAGCGGTCGGAGAAGACGTGCGGGGCGATTCGGCCGGGAAGCTCCTCGTAGAGCTCGTCGATGTTCGACATGCCCCCGCCGAGCACGATCACGTCCGGATCGAGAACATTGACCACGCAGGCGATCCCACGACCGAGCCGGTCGAGATAGCGGTCGAGGGCAGCGCGCGCCGGAACGTCGCCGTTGGTCGCCCGGGTCACGATGGCCGGCCCGTCGAGCTCCGCTCCGGTCGCTTCGCGGAAGTCGCGCGCGAAGCCTGTCCCTGAAATGAAGGTCTCAAGGCAGCCGTGGCGCCCGCAATAGCAGGCCGGGCCCGGCCGCTCGTCGTCGCGTGGGGACGGCAGCGGGTTGTGACCCCATTCTCCCGCGATCCGGTTCGGCCCCGTGAGCGCCCGCCCCTCGATCGCGACGCCGGATCCGGCACCGGTGCCGAGAATGACGCCCCAGACGACTCGGCAGCCCCGGCCCGCGCCGTCGACCGCCTCCGAGACCGCGAAGCAATTCGCGTCGTTCTCGACCCGGACCGGGCGACCGAGCGCCTCGGCGAGATCCCGGTCCAAGGGGCGGCCGATCAGCCAGGTCGAGTTCGCGTTCATCACGAGGCCCGAGGCCGGGGAGATCGCGCCCGGGATGCCGATCCCGACCGTGCCGACCTCTCCGGCTTCGGTCTCCAGCGCCGCCACGAGCGCCACGACCGCGCGGACGCAGCCCGGGTAATCCTCCTTCGGCGTTGGGGTCCGCCGACGGGCGAGCGTCTCGCCGCCCGCCGTCAGCGCGATCGCCTCGATCTTGGTGCCGCCCCAATCGATCCCGACGCGCATGCGGCTTAAGCCGCGAACGCGAGCGCGGCCTCGACCTCCCGGGCGCGGCCGAGATCGCTCATGACCTGCGCGAGGCGCGGCTTGTCGGCGAGCTGACGGGCATGAAGACGGGTGGCGGCCCGAGCAAGGTCGCCGCCGCGCCCCAGCGCCTCGTCCGCGAAGGCGGTCATCCGGGCGTTCGGCCAGGCTTGCGGGCGGATCGCCACGAGGCGCTCGCCCAGCGCCTCACCGCTCTCGGTCGGGTCATTCTGCGCGAGAAGCATCAGCATCGCGGCCGTCGAGCGGGAGATGCCCATGTGGCAATGGATGAGGAGATGCCCCTCGTCGCGCTCATGCGCTTCGGCCGCGAGCCCTTCGCCGAAGGCCAGGATCTCGTCGACATGGGCGCGGGTCGGCGCGATCTGCCCGGGCACGTCCTCGATGATGTCGTGAAAGCGCAGGATCGTGCGACGGTGCGGCGGAAAGCTCTCGAACGAGGACGGGTCGGGCCAGCCTGGATCAAGGATCGAGAGCGCGTGAGTGACGCGGCGCTCCCTGTGACCGTCGAGCTCCTCGAGCCCGCAAACCGTGAGAAGTGAGATCGCCGCGCGTTCCATGAGGCGGTGCTTAGCAGGAGGCTGATGATCGAACTATGCGGCTTCGCGCAGGGCTACCCCGCGGCGCCCTGGGTGATGGGCGCCTGGTAGGCGAGGCCCATGTCCCAGGGAAAATAGATCCAGGTGTCCTGGCTGACCTCCGTCACGAAAGTGTCGATCGTCGGCCGGCCCGCCGGCTTCGCGTAGACGGTCGCGAAATGGGCGTTGGGCAGCTTCTCGCGCACGACGAGCGCGGTGCGACCGGTATCCGTCAGATCGTCGACGACGAGGACGCCCGCCCCGCCCTCGCCGAGCGCCAGGATCGA
>JAFAPJ010000410.1 GCA_019247255.1 Methylobacteriaceae bacterium
CGACCGCATCCTCGTCTTGGCCAACGGCCGGGTCCTGGAGGAGGTCTCGCACACGGCGCTCGTCGCGGCCGGCGGCCGCTACGCCCGCCTCTTCGAGCTGCAAGCCGCCGGCTATCGTTAGGCGCACGGAGGCTGCTTCGTCGCTGACCCCCAATGGCGCGCTGCCGCGCCTCCGGCAACGTCCACCGCGGCATCTTGACAAGCGTGGCCATCGGGCGCCCCATTGTGGCATGGGCATTGCGAGACCGCAGGCACGACGTGAGCGCGAGGGGTGACCGCCGTGGCGTGGGGGCTGGCAATCGCTTTCCTGGTCGCCCTCGCGCTTCTCGCAGTGTTTCTCAACAAGTACTATGTCAAGGCGAGCCGTGAAGTCGCGCTGATCAGGACAGGACTTGGCGGTCAGCGAATCGTACTTGACGGGGGCGTGCTCAGCCTGCCGATCATTCACAAGACCGCCGAGATCAACATGCGCACCGTCCGGCTCGAGGTCGAGCGACGTGGCGAGCGCTCCATCATCACGCAGGATCGGCTGCGCATCGACGCCACGGCCGAGTTCTACGTCCGGGTCGAGCCGACCGATGCCGGGGTTGCGACGGCCGCGCAGGCGCTCGGGAGCCGCGGCTTTCGGGCGGGCGAGCTCGCCGAGCTCCTCGAAGGCAAGCTCGTCGACGCTCTGCTCAGCGTCGCGGCCCGCTACACCATGGACGGGCTCCAGGACAATCGCGGCCGGTATGTCGGCGAGGTCGCCGAGGCCCTGGCCGACCGCCTCAAGCCGAACGGTCTCCTCCTGGAGGCGGTCTCGCTGACCCGCCTCGACCAGACGCCGTTCGGGGCGCTCGACCAGAACAACGCCTTCAACGCGGTCGGCATGCGGCGCCTCGCCGAGGTGATCGCGACCAACAAGCGCGAGCGGGCCGAGATCGAGAACGCGGCCGACGTCGCGGTCCGCCAGAGCCACCTCGACGCCACCAAGCGCCGGCTCGCCATCGAGCAGGAGGAGGAGGAGGCGCAGTTCGCCCAGAGCCAGTCGGTCGAGACCGCCCGCGCTCGCACCATGGCGCAGACGGCCGAGGAGCAGGCCAAGGCCGAGGGGCGGCGCGAGCTCGCCCGCATCGACCGGGACAAGGAGGTGCGGGCTCAGCAGATCGCCCGCGACCGTCAGATCCGCGAGCTCGAGCTCGCGACCTCGCTCGCCGTCGAAACGACGCGCCACGACACCCATATCGCGCTCGCGGCCAAGCGGGCCGAGGAGGCCGAGGCCGCCGCGACGGCGCAGCGCAGCGTCGCGGCCGAAGCCGCCGCCCGCGAAGCCGTCGAGACCGCGCGCGAGACGGCGGTCGCCGAGCGCCTCAAGGCGCTGGCCGTTATCCGGGCCGAGCAGGAGGCGGCCGTGGACGACACCCGGGTGGCCTCCGAGGCCGGAACGGTGAGGGCGATGGCCTCGGCCGAAGCCGAAGCGACCGAGGCCCGCGCCAAGGCCGCCCGTGCCGAGCTCCTCGCCAAGGCCGAGGGAGAGGCGGCCCTGTTCGCCGCGCAGAACGACCAGTCGCCCGCCATCGTGCAGATGAAGCTCGACCTCGCGAAGATCGAAACGCTGCCCGAGATCGTGCGCGAGATGGTGAAGCCGGCCGAGAAGATCGAGTCGATCCGCATCAATCACGTGACCGGCTTCGGCTCGGTCGGCGGCGGATCCGGCCCCGGTGCGGGGACGGGCGATGGCCCGATGGTCAACCAGGTCATCGACGGCATCCTGTCCATGGCCCTCCAGCTCCCCGCAGTGCAGAAGCTCGGCGAGGAGATCGGCATGAACATCGCCGGCGGCGTCGGGCGGATCGGCGAGGGCGCCCGCGACGCACGAGCCGACGGCAGGACCGGCATGTCGGGCCGTCACGGCCCGAACGGCGGCACGCGACCCGATCCTGCCCCGCATTCCGACGCATGACCACGGAGACCCGGATCATGAGCCATAGCCGCCGAATCTTCCTGAGGAGCGCCGGAGCCTCGACGCTCGCGCTCGCCGCTCCCGCCCTCATCCGTTCGGCGCGGGCCGCCGACCCGATCAAGATGGCGGCGATCCTCGACCAATCGGGCGGCATCGAGCTGCTCGGCATCCCGATGCTCGAGGCGACCAAGCTCGCCGTGAAGGAGATCAACGCGGCCGGCGGGCTGCTTGGCAGGCCGATCGAGCTCAAGGCCTACGACCCCCAGACGACGATCCAGTTCTACACCCAGTTCGCCACCCAGGCCGCGGCGGGCGATCGCGTCGACGTCGTCCAGGGCGGCATCACGTCCGCGTCGCGCGAGGCGATCCGCCCCGTGCTCGACCGCTACAACACGCTCTACTTTTACAATACGTTCTACGAAGGCGGCGTGTGTGACTTCAACTGCGTCTGCACCGGCTCGACGCCGGCCCAG
>JAFAPJ010000480.1 GCA_019247255.1 Methylobacteriaceae bacterium
GGGATGGAAGTCCGCAGGTCAGGCCGCGGGGCGGGCGGCCGCCATACCAGCCGGGCTGTGGACCGGCAATGCAGGGCCGCTTGCGGCTGGCCCCGGACTTGCTCACCCTTCGAGGGCTTGAACCTGAGGCCACGCCCCGAGCGCGGCCATGGCGGGAGGTCGACGGGCGATGGCTGAGATCACCATGAGCATCCGACGCGCGCGCACGGAAGATGCGGCGGCGCTCTCCGCGGTCTCGGATGCGGCCTGGCGCGAAGCCTATCAAGGCATCCTGCCGGCGCTCTGGCTCGAGCGGATGATCGGGCGGCGCGGCCCGCGCTGGTGGCTCTCGACCGTGTCGCGCGGCCGCCCGCTCGTCGTGCTCGACGTCGGCGAGCGCGTGGCCGGCTACGTCTCCTACGGCCGCTGCCGCGACCGCGCGCTGCCGGCGGATGGCGAGATCGACGAGCTGTACCTTGCCCCGGAATACCAGGGGCTCGGTTTCGGACGCCGCCTCTTCAAAGCGGTCCGCAACGACCTCGAGGACCGGGGCGCGAAACGCATGTCGGTGTGGTGCCTGTCGGACAACGAGCGAGGTTGCGAGTTCTACGCGCGGCTCGGAGGCCGCGTGATCGCGGAGACGACCGAGCGCTTCGCGGGCATCGCGCTCAAGAAATCCTGCTTTCTTTTCCGCTGACTAGCCGCGTCGGCTGCAGCTTGTCGGCATCCCGGGCCGCCGCTAAGGACGGCTCAGCGCCCCGCGCCGGGGCCGGAGCCTGATGATGCGTCTCGACGCGATCTCGATCGGTCCCAATCCCCCGAAGGAAGTCAACGTCATCGTCGAGGTGCCGATCGGCGGCGAGCCGATCAAGTACGAGATGGACAAGACGGCCGGCACGCTGGTCGTCGACCGCTTCCTCTACACGTCCATGCGCTACCCGGGGAATTACGGGTTCATACCGCATACGCTGTCCGGCGACGGCGATCCTTGCGACGTGCTGGTGTCGAACACGCGCGCCATCATCCCGGGCGCGGTCATCACGGTGCGGCCGGTCGGCGTGCTTCTCATGGAGGACGATGGCGGCCAGGACGAGAAGATCATCGCGGTCCCGATCACGAAGCTGACGCGCCGTTACGAGAACGTGCGCTCGTATCGCGACATGCCGACGATCACGACCGAGCAGATCGAGCACTTCTTCCAGCACTACAAGGATCTCGAGCGCGGCAAGTGGGTGAAGATCGTCCGCTGGGGCGACCAGGACGAGGCCGAGGACCTGATCACCCAGGCGATCGAGCGGGCGCGCTCGGGCGGCAAGGCCAATCCGTCGCCGCTCGGCGGGCCGCAGACCTGAGGACGGGCGGAGGCGGCGGCCGTTGACCGGTTGGGCTTCCTCCGCGAGATTGCAGCGGACGGATCAGGCTCCCGCGGTGAAAACCGGTGCGGGAGCCTTTTCCATTGGGCTCGAGTGTCACGCATGAACACGCCGAACCGCATGGGCCATATCCGGCTCACCTCGCATCCCGAGCCGGGCGACGGGACGACGCGCCTCGCGATCCGCTGGGGCGCGGAAGATCCCGCGATCCGCGGCCCCATCGTCGGCTCGACCACGAACCCGGCCGACCGCAACGCGATCGGCGCGCATGGCGGCTCCTACTCGGTCTACCGGGCGCTCGCGATCTCGGCGCGGGCCATGAGCCCCTTGAGCCGCCCCGACCTGCGCAACACCGAGCCCGTCACCCGCATCGGCCCTCATCCGGCCTGGGCCGAGCCCGACCGTATCGTCTCGCTCGATCCGTTCGGGCACCTTGTCGGCGAGGTCTTCGCCCGCGAGATCGAGACCGGGCTCGACATCCGGCCGACGATCGCGGTCACCAAGGCCCGGCTCAACATGCCGGAGATCCTCGCCGGCATCGCGGCCCATCGCCTCGCGCCCGACGGGCACATCCTCCACGCCAACGGCGACATCTCGGTCACCAAGGTCGCGATCGACCCCGTCTGGTGGCTGCCGGGGATCGCGCGCCGCTTCGGTGTCTCGGAGCACGACCTCAGACGGACGCTCTTCGAGCAGACGGGGGGCATGTTCCCCGAGCTCGTCACGCGGCCCGACCGGCAGGTCTTCCTGCCGCCGATCGGCGGCGCCACCGCCTACGTGGTGGGTGAGGTCGCGGCGCTCGCCGACCCGCGCCGGCGCGTCGCCTGCCGGGTGCACGACGAGTGCAACGGGTCGGACGTGTTCGGCTCGGACATCTGCACCTGCCGTCCCTATCTCGTGCACGGCATCGAGGAATGCGTGCGGGAGGCCCAGGCCGGCGGCGCCGGGCTCGTCGTGTACAATCGCAAGGAGGGTCGCGCCCTCGGCGAGGTGACCAAGTTCCTCGTCTACAACGCGCGCAAGCGCCAGGAGGGCGGCGACCAGGCCGCGACCTATTTCGAGCGGACCGAATGCGTGGCGGGCGTCCAGGACGCGCGCTTTCAGCAGCTCATGCCCGACGTGCTCCACTGGTTCGGCGTGCAGCGGATCGACCGGCTCATGTCCATGTCGAACATGAAGTACGACGCGATCGTCGGCTCGGGAATCGAGGTCGTGGAGCGCGTGCCGATCCCGTCCGATCTTGTGCCGCCCGACGCCTCCGTCGAGATCGAGGCCAAGAAGGCGGCCGGCTATTACGCGCCGGACGGGGCGGCGGCCGCGCTCGAGACCGTGAAAGGCCGCGACCTCGAACGGTACTGAGCGCACGCGCCGCCTTGCTGCGGCCGCGACCTTATCCCAAGCATGCCGACTCGCCGCCATCCCGGGTCGCTCCCTTGATCGCTCGCCTCCTCGCCAGTCTCGTGCTCGCCGTTCCGCTCGCCCTCGCGTCGGCGGCGGTCTCGGCCACGACCCTCAAGGTCGATTACCGGATCACGCTCGCGGGCCTGACGCTCGGCCAAGCCGACCTCGCCGGGCAGTTCGAGAACGAGCGCTACGCCCTGCAGATGAAGGCGCAGCTCACCGGCATCGCCGGGCTGCTCAGCGGCAGCGGACGAGGGGGCGCGACGGCGAAAGGCAATCTGTCCGGCACGCGCCTCGTCCCGAGCGCCTTCACGGCGATCGGCCAAACGAGCTCTGCTCAGCGCACGGTCCAGGTCGGCATCGACGGCGGCAACGTGACCCGCATCGAGATCGTCCCGCCCTTCGAGCCGAAGCCGGACCGCGTGCCCGTGACGGAAGCCGAGATGCGCGGCGTCATCGATCCCTTGAGCGCCCTCGTCGCGGCCGCGCCGAGCCGCGGCAAGCTCGCCGAGCCCGCCAATTGCGACCGGACGCTCCCGGTCTTCGACGGGACGCAGCGGTTCGACATCGTGCTGAGCTACCGGGACACGAAGCGCGTCCAGAAGCCGGGCTTCTCGGGCGACGTCCTCGTTTGCGGCGCGCGTTACGTGCCGGTCGCCGGGCATCGGCCGGAGCTGCCGAGCGTGAGGTACATGAGCGAGGCGCGCGACATCGACGTCTGGCTCGCGCCCGTGGAAGGCACGCGGCTCCTCGTGCCCATGCGGATCTCCGCGCCGACGCTGCTCGGCACGACCGTCATCGAGGCCGAGCGCTGGACGCTGGACGGCGGCCGTCCCGCGTTGACCAGGTAACCGGAAGCGGACCGCCAGGCCGACGCCCTGGCCCCTTTTCGCCAGGCAGCTTATTGAGGGCTTGCTCCTCCACGCGCCGCTCGCTCCGGCGCGCCCTCGTGAATGGCTCTGCGCTCCCTTCCGCCTTCGATCCGCTCCCGCGGGGTCACGGCCGTTCTCGGCCCGACCAATACCGGCAAGACGCATCTCGCGATCGAGCGCCTGTGCGCCCATTCGTCCGGGATGATCGGGCTGCCGCTCCGGCTGCTGGCCCGCGAGGTCTACGGACGCGTCGTCGAGAAGGTCGGCGCGGAAGCTGTCGCGCTCGTCACGGGCGAGGAGAAGATCAAGCCGGACCGCGCCCGCTACTGGATCGCGACCGTCGAGGCGATGCCGCGCGCCCTCGACGTCGCGTTCGTCGCGGTCGACGAGATCCAGCTCGCGGCCGATCTCGACCGCGGCCACGTCTTCACCGACCGGCTCCTGAACCAGCGCGGTCGCGAGGAGACGCTCCTCATCGGCTCGCTCACCATGCGGCCGCTCGTCGAGGCCCTGGTCCCGGGCGTCACGGTCGTCACTCGCCCGCGCCTCTCGACCCTCTCCTACGCGGGCGACCGCAAGATCTCCCGGCTGCCCGGCCGGTCCGCGATCGTCGCCTTCTCGGCCGAGGAGGTCTACTCGATCGCGGAGCTGATCCGCCGCTACAGGGGCGGCGCGGCCGTCGTGCTCGGCGCGCTCTCGCCGCGGACCCGGAACGCCCAGGTCGAGATGTACCAGGCGGGCGACGTCGATTACCTCGTCGCCACCGACGCGATCGGGATGGGGCTCAACCTCGACCTCGTCCACGTCGCCTTCGCGTCCCGCCAGAAATACGACGGCTTTCAATTCCGCGACCTCCATCCGGCCGAGCTCGGCCAGATCGCGGGACGGGCGGGCCGCCACATGCGGGACGGTACCTTCGGGTCGACCGGGCGATGCGATCCCTTCGACCCGCAGCTCGTGGACGCGCTCGAGAATCATCGCTTCGACCCCGTCCGGGTCGCCCAATGGCGCAATCCCGACCTCGAGTTCCGCTCGCTCGAGGCGCTGCAGGCGAGCCTCGCCGAGACGCCTGGCGAGCCAGGGCTGACGCGGGCGCTCACGGCCGACGACGAGGCCGCGCTTGCTCTCCTCGCCCGCGAGAGCGAGGTCCGCGCGCTCGCCTCCGGCCGCGACGGGGTCGCGCGTCTGTGGGAAGCCTGCGCGCTTCCGGATTACCGCAAGATCTCCCCGGCCGGGCATGCCGAGCTCGTCGGGCAGATCTACGGTTTCCTGATGCGCGGGCGCATCCCGCCCGACTGGTTCGCGCGCCATCTCGCGATGGTCGACCGCACGGACGGCGACATCGACGCGCTGTCCGCGCGCATCGCCCATGTCCGGACCTGGACTTTCGTCGCGAACCGACCCGATTGGCTGCCCGACCCCGAGCATTGGCAGGGCGTGACGCGTCGGATAGAGGACAGCCTCTCGGACGCCCTGCACGAGCGGCTCGCGGCGCGCTTCGTCGACCGCCGCACGAGCGTCCTGATGCGGCGCTTACGAGAGAACGCCATCATGGAAGCGGAGATCACCGCCGGCGGCGACGTCGCGGTCGAAGGGCAGCATGTCGGTCACCTGACCGGCTTTCGCTTCGTGCCCGACCCGGGCGCGACCGGCGAGGAGGCCCGCGCGCTCCGCAACGCGGCCGCCAAGGCGCTCGCGAGCGAGATCGAGGCGCGGGCGGACCGCTTCGCGGCCGCGCCGGACGCGACGCTCGTCCTGTCGCATGACGGGACAATCCGCTGGATGGGCGACCCGGTCGCGAAGCTCGAGCCCGGCGACAAGGTGCTGGAGCCGGGGTTGCGCATCGTCGCGGACGAGCAGCTGACCGGCCCCGCCCGCGACAAGGTCGAGGGACGCCTCAAGGCCTGGCTCAAGGCCTATATCGTGCGGCTCCTGGGCGCGCTCGTCGATCTCGAGACCGCGCCCGAGATCACCGGTCTCGCGCGCGGCATCGCCTTCCAGGTCGCGGAGGCGCTCGGCATCCTTGAACGCTCGCGCGTCGCCCAGGACCTGCGCGCGCTCGACCAGGCAGGGCGCGCTGCGCTTCGCGCCAAGGGCGTGCGGTTCGGGGCCTACCACATCTACCTGCCGGCGCTCGTGAAGCCGGCGCCCCGCATCCTGGCGGCCCAGCTCTTCGCGCTGAAGAATGGCGGTCTCGACCAGAAGGGGATCGACGACCTCGCGCATCTCGCGGGCTCGGGTCGAACCTCCTTCGCGGTCGATCCGGCGATCGCCCGCGGGCTCTACCGCGCAGCGGGTTTCCGGGTATGCGGCAACCGGGCGGTCCGGATCGATATTCTGGAGCGGCTCGCGGACCTGATCCGCCCCGCGATCGCGTATCGGCCGGGCGTCACGCCGGGCGACCCGCCGCCCGGCGCGGCGGACGGGGAGGGCTTCGTCCAGACGCCGGCCATGACGTCGCTGGTCGGGACGGCGGGCGAGGATTTCGGCTCGATCCTGCGCTCGCTCGGCTACGTGTCCGACAAGCGCCCTGGTGAGCCGATCACGGTACCGCTCCTGCCGGCGCGGCCGGTCGCCCCGGCGCCGGTGGTCGCGCCGGCGCAAGCCGAGACCTCGCAAGCTGCGGGGGAGGAGCCGAGCGCGGCGACCGACCCCGAACCCGCCGAAACCACGCCGGCCGTCGCCCTGATCGGGCCGACCGGGCAGCCGGAAGCGGCTGACGCGGCGGACGATCCTGATCCGACCATTCAGGATGAGCCCGGTGCCGCTGTCCCCACGACCACGGTCGACGGCGCGCTCGAGGAGACGGCCGACCGCATCCTTGCCGAGGCGGAGATCTCGGCCGCCGCGGATGGGGACGAGGAGCAAGCGACCGAAACCCTTGCCGAGGCGGTCGAGGACGGTCCGGAACCCGACGCGGACGAGCCCGATCCGGGAATCCAGGACGAGCCGGTTGCCGCCCCGCAGGAGGATGAGCCCGAAACGACGCGGCTCGCCGACCCGCGGCCGGACGAGGTCGCGGAGGCGACGCCCCAGGCCGCGCCCGAGCTGGCGCCCGCGACGGAGCCGATCGAAGCCGAACGCCACGACGCGACCATCGCGGCGTCGGACGAGGATTCGGCGGCGACCGAGCTCGCGCCCACGCCCGACGACGAAGCGGCGGCCGTGACGGCCTCGCTCGTCGATCCGACCGTGCCGGTGTCGGACGATGATGCGGAGCGGCTCGAGCTCGGCCATGCCACGCCCGAGGCCGCGAGCGAGCCGGCCGAGCCCGTCCTGATCGAGGTCTGGCATCTCAATCGCCACCATCGCGAGGGGCGTCCGCACCCGCGCGCGCGGCAAGGCCGCGGCCAGGGAGGTCCCGAGAACCGGCGGCCCGGTGCCGAGCCCCGTCGCGGAGCCCCGGGCGCGCCGGGCGGGAATCGCGGCCCCGGCGAGCGCGGGCCGGGCCCCCGGCCCTGGGAGCGGCCGCGACCTGACCGCGCCGCATCGGGCGGGCCTGGAGGCGGACAGGCCGGGGAGGCGCGCGGCCCTCGGCCCCCGGGCCGCGGTGGCCCGGGTTCCGGTGGCGGGGACCGGCCTCGCGCCGACGGGGCCGGGCCGCGGCCCGATCGTCCGCCGCGCGACGACCGTCGCCAGGACCGGCGCGATCGCCCGCCGGAGCGCCGCGAGCGCCAGCCCGACCCGAACTCGCCCTTCGCGGCCCTGGCGGCCCTGAAAGCGCAGCTCGAAGCGAAGGATCGCGGCGATCGCTGACCCGATCGGCGGTGCGGCCGCATGAGGGACGGCCGCCAGCGGCTCGCTAAATGGCTCTGGTTCGCGCGCT